>JAEINW010000244.1 GCA_016342715.1 Salinivirgaceae bacterium
TGAAGTTAAAAGAGGATCATCAGTTAAAACTATTCTAAAAAATGCCTCGTGGGCTTGCCCCGAGGATTATTTACTCATGAAAAAGCTAATAATTGTTTTAGTATTAATGCAAATTGTGTTAATAAGTCATTCACAATGTGCAACTGCATTTAAGGATTGGCGCTGGGAGAATTCCACTTATAGACATCAACTGCAACTATGTGTTGGAGAATGGACTGTTACAGGAGCTGGAGATAGATGGAATGATTATATAAGTTCAATAAGAGTGCCTGCAGGATTGACAGTTGTTGTATATGAGCACGAGAAATATCAAGGTGCAAGTATGACGTTGACTAGTGATTGGTCTGTGTCGGGTGGTTCTGACCCATGGAATGATAGAATAAGTTCAATTAGGGTTTCTAGGACACAACTTCCTCCTCTTCCTGTTATACCACCCAAAAAATGCCAAAAACCCCATGAAGAAATGGAATTCTACCACAGTCAGGAGGATTACAATCGAGCGGCAAAGAATTTTAAAACTGAAGCTGTTTCATATTGTAGTACTTGCGGAGGTTTAGATTGGGAAAGCACAAAAAAAAGCATAAAAGCTAGCGTTGATGGTTCAGGAAATTTGAAAACTATAAAATTCAAAGGAACTATAAAGTGTAAAGGGAAATAGTATAGATAAAGTAGAACAAGAAGGGATTGTTTATGTTTGGGAGATATTCCCTTTTTGTTTATAGTCTTTGCTGTTGTTTTCTGTCAGCTTTACCAATTAGAATATGGTGTATCAGAAAGTAGTATTTCAGATATCATTTCATTTTTATTTCCAACATTATCAATTAAGTTTAATTATCATTTATATAATTGTTTCATTGAACTAACCAAATCATCTATTTATGAAAAAGCTAATAATTGTATTAGTATTAATGCAAATTGCGTTAATAAGTCATTCGCAATGTGCAACTGCATATAAGGATTCTGCAGTTTTAGCAGTTGTCGTGTATGAGCACTCGAATTATCAAGGTAGGAGCATGATATTGACTAGTGATTGGACTGTTTCTGGAAGCTCTGACCCATGGAATGATAAAATAAGTTCAATAGAAGTTCCTAGCGGATTGACAGTTGTCGTATATATGGATTGGAAATATCAAGGTGAAAGCATGACATTGACTAGTAATTGGACTTGTCAGGAAGGCCCTTATGCATGGAAGAACGATAAAATAAGTTCAATTAGAGTTTTCAGGACACAAGATGCTCCTCTCCCTAAACAAAAAAAAATGCCAAAAAAACCATGAAGAAACAGAATTTTACCATAATGAAGGCGACAAAAATAGAGCGATAAAAAATTTTAAAAGTGAAGCCAAGGCCTATTGCAGTGTATGCGGAGGTGTGGATTGGAACACCACAAATTCTAGCATTTTATCTAGCACACGTGGTACTGGACAGACGAGAACTATAAAAGTAAAGGGAACTATAAAGTGTAACGGGAAATAGGGTAAAAAAGCAGAACAAAAAGAATGCTTTTATTTTGAATTTAGATTTTGTAAATAATCATTATAAACTAAATAAATATTATTATGTGTGATTGTAAATTATTAAAAAAAGAACACGTTGGAAGCGGTAACTATAACTGGACTTTTAAATGCAAAAAAGATGGAAAGGAAGTTGTTGAAACGGCTGGAAATGAGCAAAGAGCAAGAACTCTTGCTGAACTATCTTGTGATGACAAAAAGGAATAAAAGCAGGTAACAATGTATATAGCAAATAGGCGTGATAGCAGTAAATTCAACGGTTATAGCCCGCATGCAAAATTGTAACGGTTTGATAAGTTTGAAGTCCGCAATCGCCTACTTGCCATATACTCACGTTAGCTTTAATAATGTAAACTCTACGATAAAATTTGGTAATTTGACGGAAAAACGTTAAATTGCGTCACACCAAAGACGGAATTATGGATTATTTAGTCAGAGACATTGCAGATATTATATTAAAAAAGCTACAGCCCAATAAAGTTGTTATTGTATTTGGAGCAAGAAGGGTTGGTAAGACGGTTCTTGTTAAGGAAATATTGGAAAAACTTGATGAACCTGTACTTTCTTTAAATGGGGAAGATATTAATGTTCATGATAAGTTGTCAATTAGGAGTGTAGAAAACTATAAACAAATCTTAGGTTCGTATAAGGTTCTTTACATTGATGAAGCACAGAAAATCCCAGAAATAGGGCTTAAGTTAAAATTAATGATTGATGAAATTAAAGGGTTGAAGGTTATTATTTCTGGCTCTTCATCATTTGATATTTATAAAGACGCAGGGGAGCCATTAACAGGAAGAAAATACTCATTGAATTTATATGCTTTATCTGAAAATGAATATAATAAAGTTGAAAACTCTATTTCAAAGATTGATAAGGTGCGAGAACGGTTAGTATTTGGTAATTATCCAGAGTTACTTCATCTACCCGATAAAGAAGATAAGGTAGATTACCTCAATGAAATGGTCAGCTCTTACCTATTAAAAGACATTTTAGTTTATGAGGATATTAAGAATTCTCAGAAGATATTTAACTTATTGCGCTTAATTGCTTTTCAAATTGGAGGAGAAGTTTCTCTTCAAGAATTAGGAAGGCAACTGGGAATTAGTAAAAATACAGTAGAAAAATACCTTGACTTATTGAGAAAAGTATTCATTCTTCATAAAGTAGAAGGGTTTAGCAGAAATTTACGAAAAGAAATTACAAAAAATTCACGTTGGTATTTTCTTGATAATGGAATTAGAAACGCAGTAATTGCAAATTTCAATCCAGTAGAATCTAGAAACGATATAGGTGCTTTGTGGGAAAACTATATGATAAGTGAAAGGCTGAAGTTTCAAGAATATAAACGTTTATCATCAAACAATTACTTTTGGAGGACATATGAACAACAAGAGGTTGATTGGGTCGAGGAGCGTGATGGTTCACTGTTTGGATATGAATTTAAATGGAAAGAATCGAGGGTTAAAGTTCCAAGCCAATGGAAAAATGCTTATCCAGATTCATCATTTGAAGTAATTAATAAAGATAATTTTGAAAATTGGTTGAAATAATTACTAAAGCCAACACGGTATTAATAATAATTGCGGTTAATGCGGTATCGGGGCGGTTGTTTTTCAATTGAAATTTCTACTTTAGTGGTAATTGATTACAATAAATTCGCAACTATATACCAATCGTTAGCTGCATGCAAAAAAAAACACTGTACCATGAATTTAGTTTTTTGATAAAATGATTTTTGTACTTTTGCAATATGAAAATAGAAGAAAAAACATTAGCTAGAGTATTGTTTGAGAATAAGATACAAAGGTCAGATGGAAATGCCTTTGAGGCATTATTTACTCAAATTATGAATTACGCTGAACCAGAATTTGAGCAGATAAAGCCATGGGGGAATATTGGAGACAGAAAAAATGATGGTTTTATAAGAAGTAAAGGCGTTTTTTATCAAGTCTTTGCGCCTGAAGATATTAATAGAAGTTATCCTGATGCGATTTCAAAACTTGAAAAAGATTTTGCTGGTTTATCAAAACAATGGTCACCGATAAATGAATTTTATTTTGTTATCAATGATAAATATAAAGGAGTACATGCAGATGCAAATCAGACAATTGCCAATATTGTAGCAAAAAACTCTTTAAAAAAAGGAAAAATACTAACCGCAAAGGATTTTGAAAAAATAGTTTTTGATTTACCTGATGAATTAATTTTTAGAATTGTAAGTTTTCTTCCTGATTTGGAGCAAATTGCAAATCTAGATTTTTCTGTTTTAACCCAAGTTATTGGGTACATAATGAAACTACCAATAAAACAAATTCCCGGTAAGATTAAATTTCCTGATTGGGATGAGAAAATAATATTTAATAAAATCAGTAAAGAGACAAAGAGTTTATTAGATACAGCTTCTTTCAATTTAGGTTCTTTAAATGAATTTTTAGCAAATGAAAATTTTCTCGCAGAAGAGTTACAAAAGAAACTGATTGGCCTTTATGAAAAACTAAAACCTACTTTTGAAAATTCACCTTATGAATACAGTGGGGATAATTTATTTTGGGAAATTGTTCACATATGTAGCCCTAAAAATGAGAATACATATTTATCTTCGGTATTTACGATAATGGCGAAATATTTTGAAAGTTGTGATATCTTTGAAGAACCAATAAAGAAGTAATTTATGTTGATGCCATCAAAACATATTAATTTTTCACAGTCCTTATTAGGTTTTGGGAGTTACTTACTTACAAAGCTTGATAAGCCTAAGAGTGTTGATGATGTTTGGAAAAATTATCAAACAGATTTATTGAAAGAGAATTATAATGCGAAACATAGTTTTGATAATTTGATGCTAACTTTCATCTTTTTGTTTAGTGTAAATGCAATAGAACAGAAAAACGGATTAATATACAAATGCAACTAATTTCTTTAACAGCAAATAAAGATTCTTTTAGGTCTGTTCATTTTAAAAATGAAACAGGTTTAAATTTTATTGTTGCTACTCAAAAAAATCCTGAATCATCTGACAGAGGTATAACAACTAATGGAGTAGGTAAATCACTTATAGTTGCACTTATACATTTTTGTTTAGGTTCTAGTAAAAAAGAGAGCCTAAAGAAAGATTTATCTGGATGGTCTTTTACTCTAACATTTAAAATAAATAATACAGATTACACATCGGAGAGACAGACTGATAAACAAGATAAAATAATTTTTAACGGACAAGAAATTTCAATTACTAAGTTTAATAAAAAGTTTGGTAATTTATTGTTTGATATTCCAGACGGAACAAGTCAATTAAGTTTTAGGTCATTATTGCCATTTTTTATACGACCAAGAAAAGCCTCTTATTCATATTTTAATAATCCAAATGCAGTAAAGAATGATTATCAAATTCAAATCACGAATGCACTGCTTTTGGGTCTTGATGTTTTGCTTGTAGAAGAAAAGTTTAAGCTACGAAAAAAAAAGGAACGAATTAGAAATTTAGTTAAAGAGTTAAATCAAGATGATTTGTTGAAAGATTTTTTTAATCAAAAAAAGGATGCAACTCTTGAAGGCCAACAAGTTCAAGAAGATATTGAGAAACTTGAAAAAGATTTGAAAGCTTTTAAAGTTGCTGATGATTATTATGAAATTAACAAAGAAGCTGATTTGATTAAAAATGAAATTGAAAAGGCAAAGAATAGAATTACTCTTATTGAAAATCAGATTCAAAACATTGATGAAAGTAGAAAAATATCTCCTGATATACGAAGAGAGAACATTGAAAAAGTTTATCGTGAGGCATCGCTAATATTTAAAGAAGAAGCACTTAAATCTTTGGCAGAGTTGGAGAAATTCTATGAGCATCTTACTAGCAATAGAGAAAAGAGGTTGTTAGATAAAAAAGCAGAACTTCTTAGGTTACTGTCTGAATTGAAATTGAAAATTGAGCTAAAAAAATCCGAACTTGATTCAAAACTAAAGTATTTAGATACTCATCAAGCTTTGGATATTGTACTTAAGCTAAAGGATAAGTTAGCTGATTTAAAAGCCAAAGAAGAAAACATAAAACGTTATGATGCATTAATATTAAAATATCAAAAGGCTAAAATACAAACGGGAAAAGATTTTATTACATCTACAGAAAAAACGCAAGAATATTTGGACGATGCAAAAGAAATTATAAAATTAACTACCGATTTTTTTAGAGAATTATCTAAACGTTTTTATCCACAAGCAACTGCAGGTATTACTGTTCGAAATAATGATGGTGATAATCAGATAAGATATAATATTGATGCAAAAATAAAATTTGATGGCTCTGATGGAATTGGGAATATTAAACTATTTTGTTATGACCTCACGCTTCTACTAAAAGGATTTGGTCATAAAGTAAATTTCCTTTTTCATGATAGTAGATTATTAAGTGATACCGACCCTAGACAATTAGCTGAATTATTCAAAATATTGAATGACTATATTAAAATCTCAGGAAAACAATATGTGCTAACATTGAATCAGAATCAAATAGATGAAGTAAAGAAATATTTGACAGCACATGAATTTGAAACAATTATTGACCAGAATATTTGTTTGGAATTGAAAGATGAATTACCTGAGGAAAAATTGTTGGGAATTCAAGTAGATATGGATTACAACTAAAAAAGCAGTCGAGTAGGTAAAGGGAATTTCACTTCTATTCCGATAGTTATCGGAACTCTCAGAACTGTATCCCGATGAAAAATCGGGACAGGCAGTGACCGTCACATGGCTCTTCACATTCACACAAGCATGTCAGGTCTACAGTTAATCAAAGAGTCATGATCCATACTCGATTGCATGATCTTGGCAAAATCACCTTATGTTCAAAATAAATTTGCTAAGCGCTAAAATGAAATTAATTAGTTGTTGAGTTCCTACTGTTGTTTAGCTAATCGTTAAAGTTTATTAGCAGAAAAAACATTCACAAGTAAAGAAACATCAATCGAAAATCCGATATTTTTTTAATCTACGTTTGTGTAAAAAATAATTTATTGAAATCGAAAGAACACCCAAGCCATATGTTAAACTACGGCTAAAATTAATAGAGGATGCTTCTTTAAAGTATTTGGTTGGGCAAGTTATTTCAGCTATTTCAAAGCCTTTGGAGCATAGTTGGGCAAGCATTTGATTATCGAAAACAAAATCGTCGGAATTCAATTCATAATTAATTGCTTGTAAAGCTTCTTTTGAAAAGGCTCTGTATCCAGAATGATATTCCGATAGCTTTTGACCCATTAATATATTTTGAACAAGCGTTAACATGCGGTTTGCAATATATTTGTAGATGGGCATTCCACCCTTACGCGCACCATTACCTAAAATACGTGATCCTAAAACAACTGGGTAAACCTTATTAGCAATTAAATAAGCCATGGAATGGATTAGTTTGGGCGTATATTGGTAATCGGGGTGAAGCATAATTATAATGTCTGAATTAAGCTTCAGTGCTTTATTATAACAGGTCTTTTGATTGCCTCCATAACCTTTATTTTTATCATGCACAATTAGGTGTTTAATACCAATTCTTTTGGCAACTTCAACGGTATCATCAGTGCTGTTGTCGTCAACTAAAATCACTTCATCTACAATATCAAAAGGAATTTCGGCGTAGGTTTTTTCAAGGGTTTTGCCAGCATTGTAGGCTGGTAAGATTACGGTTATTTTTTTATGATCAATCACAATTTTAAAGGTTATAATCGTTAATCATTGTTTTAAATCCCACAATGTGGGTTCATATTATTCGCAGCTTGCTGCTAGAAAACAAAAGTTAAACTATTTTGATACCACGTTTGCTTGCAGCGATGTAGTTCATTTAATTAACAATATTAAGCTATTTATTGACAAATCATATGGGAAGTAGTATGTAATTGTCGTTTGGTTCATATTTTTGAGCAAAGACCACAAATATAAAAATGCAAAATTTACAATGAGACAGCTTACTATCCAAGTAAACTTTGCTTTTAATATTCTTTTGATTGGTTAATTATTTATATGGTTATCCTTATAAATACCTAAATAGGTTTTAACAAAAAACTAAGGCTGAAAGCCTTGCATAGTTTAGCTTGGGGCATCGCCCCAAGAAATAGAACCTACAAAG
>JAEINW010000245.1 GCA_016342715.1 Salinivirgaceae bacterium
GCTAAATCGGGAAAAGTTAAAAATCAGCATTACCCCAACCCTAAAGCCTGCCTACCGGTCAGGCAGGGGAGTCTGATATTCAACGTTTTCCCCTGCCTACCGGCCAGACAGGCTTTAAGGCTAGGGTAAACAATGTTGAAAATATTAATTCGAATTCTTTTTATACTGGACTCAATGATATTTATATACCAGATGATTACTATACTTAAAGCAAAAGAGAATAACCTACAAAATATTGATGTAAATATACCTGATCATAAACTGGTTGTTGTAACCGGAGTTTCTGGTTCGGGCAAATCTACCTTGGTTTACGATGTTATTTTTCAGGAGGCTCGACGCAGATATTTGGAATCGTTTTCGGCCAATGCCCGACAGTTTTTGGGAAAATTGAACAGGCCCGATGTGCAGTATATTGCAGGCTTATCACCAGCCATTGCTTTAGAACAAAAACAAATTGTTAATTCTCCTCGATCGACAGTAGGCACACTAACAGAACTTTATGATTTGCTCCGTTTGCTTTTTGCCCGAATAGGAACATCGGCAGATAACAAGGTGGAAATCAACCGAAGTTTGTTTTCATTTAATGCTCTTAAGGGGGCTTGTGAAAATTGTAAGGGCTTGGGTGTGGAAGATTGGATTGATCCGGAACTGTTAATTGATGATGACAGTAAAAGCATTCGTGAGGGTGCCTTTGGAATGACCACCCCCAGTGGATATATTGTTTACTCCCAAGTTACCATGGATGTATTGAACGAAGTTTGTGAAGCCGAAGGTTTTACGGTGGATATTCCCTGGAAAGATTTGTCACAAGAACAAAAGCACATTGTGCTATTTGGGAGCAAAAAATTAAAAGTACCCTTTGGAAAACACACGCTCGAATCGCGTATGAAGTGGAGTGGAATTACTGCAAAACCCAGAGAAGAAGATTATTATAAGGGAATTATTCCGGTAATGGAAGAAATTCTAAAACGTGACCGGAATCCGAATGTACTACGTTTTGCCAGAACCAAACCTTGCGAAACATGTCATGGTTCTCGATTAAATAAAAAAGCCGAATCTGTTTTTATCTCTAACAAAAATATTTCAGAATTAGCAGCTATTCCAATTAATGTATTAATTAACTATTTTGAGAATCACTGCTTTGCCACAAAAGAAAAAAATATAGCTGAACCCATTGTTAAGGAAATTTTAAAAACCGCTAAACTCATTCAAAAATTGGGTCTGGGCTTTTTGCATCTGGGTCGTAGTTCCGATTCATTATCGGGTGGCGAAACGCAACGTTTACGACTCGCAAAGCTTGCAGCATCAGGTATGCGAGGCATTCTTTATATTTTTGATGAGCCTTCGGTGGGCTTACACCCAAAAGAAACAGCCAATTTAATGGAGGTGCTTTTTACTTTGCGCGATAACGAAAATACGGTGCTTATTGTGGAACACAACGAGCTGGTAATTAAAAACTCCGATTGGGTAATTGATATGGGACCCGGAGCCGGAAATCATGGGGGTCGGGTATTATTTAATGGCCCGGTAAAAGAATTTTTTGCTCAAAAGGAGTATGGAAATAGTGCGACCCTAAAATATCTGAATGAAAGTATTGATTTTAAGGAAGAAATTAATTCGTTAAAACAATATCTTAACATAACAGGGGTTCAAACCAATAACTTAAAAAATATAAATGCTTCGTTCGTATTACAGGGCTTAAATGTGATTACGGGTTTGTCTGGTGCAGGTAAAACATCACTGATCGATCTTACCTTGTCGCGATTCTTTCAGCAAAAATTCACAAAATCAAAGGAATTGCCCGGAACCTTTAAAGAAATAACCGGTCACGAATCTATTCAACGCTTATTGATTATTGACCAGAATCCTATTGGCAAAACCCCCCGAAGCAATCCGGCAACCTACACCGGACTTTCCGACGAATTACGCAACTTATTTGCTTCTCTTGAGGATGCAAAGGCAAGGGGTTTGAAGCAAAATCATTTTTCGTTTAATACCAAAGGGGGTCGTTGCGAAAAATGCGAAGGTGCAGGTTACGAACAAATTGGCATGCAGATGCTGGGAACGGTCGAAGTGGTTTGCTCCCAGTGCAATGGAAAACAATTTAAACCAGATATTCTTGAGATTAAATATAGGGGTAAATCCATCGCTGATATTTATGCATTAACCATAAACGAAGCTTTTGAATTTTTCACCGAAACTAAAATCCAGAATTATCTTCAGGTGTTAAAAGACGTAGGTTTGGGTTATTTAACGTTGAATCAACGATCATCCACCCTGTCGGGAGGCGAAGCGCGAAGAGTGAAATTGGCCAAAAACCTAGTAAAAGTTTCCAAACAAGCCACACTTTTTATTATTGACGAGCCTTCGTCGGGGTTGCATACTTACGATATTTTTGTATTGCTAAAAAACTTGAACAAATTAATTGATCAAGGGCACACCATAATTCTGGTTGAGCAAAATTCGGTTTTTATAAAAAATGCCGATCATTTAATTGAATTGGGACCAGCAAGTGGTGCTCTTGGTGGCGAAATTGTTTTTCAGGGGAACCCGAAGGACATCATGCAGATTAAAAACTCTCAAACGGCTAAAGCCTTAAACGGTGAATTCAATCAGCTTCATAGACCACAAACACCCGTTTTGGAACAATTCAAACCCATTCAATTAAAAGGAATTGAAACGCACAATTTGAAAGGCATTGATGTTGAAATCCCATTAAACAACCTTACGGTTGTGGCCGGAATTTCCGGTAGTGGAAAATCCTCTTTGGCTTTTGATACTTTATTTGCCGAAGGTCGCCAGCGCTATGCCGAGAGTTTTTCGGCTTATGTGCGTAATCGCTTAAACATAAACTCACAAGCAAAATTTGAGTCCATTAAAGGTCTTATGCCAACCGTGGCTGTTGATCAGAAAAACACCTCAACTTCGGAACGGTCTACTGTTGGAACCATGACTGATATTTATAATTTATTGCGTTTGCTCTTCGCCCGAGTTGGAAAAAGTGAGCAAACCCAAGAGAAACCAATGGCCTCCTTATTTTCATTTAATCATGAGCAAGGAGCTTGCCCTAAATGTCAAGGCTTGGGATATGAAACTGTTTGTGATGAATCTAAATTAGTTTCTGATGCATCAAAATCTCTTTTAGATGGAGCTTTGGATGGAAGCAAACAAGGGAAGTTTTATGGCGATGTTTATGGACAGTATGTGGCCATGTTAAAAGCAGTTGGAGAAAAATATGAAATTAACTATACCCTTCCTTATTCACACTTATCTGTAAAAGCAAAACAGTTGGCAATGCTTGGAACTGATGAAGAAATTTTCAGTGCCAACTGGGAATTTAAACGAAAAACCAGAGAGGGAAATCACGAGTTTAAAGGAACTTGGATTGGATTTCTAAATTTGGTAAATGATGAGTATCAGCGTAAAGCAAACGATAAAAGAGCCGATGCCATTTTGCCCATAATGAAACATGTAGTTTGTGAATCATGTAAGGGGACTCGATTAAATAAAAAAGCATTGAGCTATAAGGTTCTTGATAAAAACATTTCGGAATGGTCAGAAACATCTATAACAGAGTTGTTGGTTTGCTTGCGAAAAAATGTGCTTGCTCAGCATTCATTTAGCGAAAGTGACATCGAACAAAAGGCAGCTCAGCTTATTGTGGGTAGCGCCTTAAAGGGTCTCGACATTTTGAATCATTTAGGATTGGGGTATTTGTCGCTTGCACGAAAGGCCAAAACACTTTCGGGTGGAGAGAGTCAACGGGTTCGTCTGGGCTCAGCCATTGGCAAAGAGCTTTCTGGCGTGTGTTTGGTGTTGGATGAACCTACAGCCGGATTGCATTCGAAAGACATCACGAGCCTTATGTATATGCTTCAGGAACTAAAACGTCAGGGAAACACCATTGTTGTTTGTGAACACGATCCCGAATTTATGGTTCAGGCCGATCATATCATTGAAATTGGTCCCGGTGCAGGAGCGTTTGGCGGACAACAAATTGCCCTTGGCTCGGTAAACGAAATCGTGAATAATGCCGATTCAATAACGGGTAAATTCTTAAAAAAGGATTACCAATATCATCGTCAAAAGCAAAATAAACAAAGCACCAAGTTTGTTTCCATTAAAGGAGCTTGCGCCAATAATCTTAAAAATATTGATGTAGAATTACCCAACAATGCGCTGGTTGTATTTTCAGGAGTTTCGGGAAGCGGAAAGTCGAGCCTTATGCATGAGGTTGTTTACCAATCGGCGATGCAAAACAAAGCTGTGGCTTGTGATTCCATTGCTGGATTTGAAAATTTTGACCAGATTATTTATGCCGAACAAAAACTGCCAAAAGCACATGCCTTAAGCTTTGTGGCTAGTTATTTGGGCTTTTACGATGAGCTAAAAAACGAGTTTGTTGCCGAATCAAAAGCTTTGAGTCTGGATTTGAAAAAATCACACTTTTCACTCAACGGAAAAGACGGTCGTTGTGAAAAATGCATGGGAAAAGGGCAATTGAAAACCGCCTTGGACTTTTTGGCCGATGTTTACGAAACTTGCGATGAATGCCAAGGCCAGCGATTTAAACCTGAAGTTTTAATCCCGACCTTAAAAAATAAGAACATCGCTGAAATTCTCGATCTGTCGTTTTCAAATGTTTCGGAATTCATTGGAAAACCAAAAGTAAAAGAAATGGCCGATTTGGCTTGCCAATTGGGTTTGGGTTATTTGAGAATTAGCCAGAATTTAAACACCTTGAGTGGGGGCGAATTGCAGCGTTTAAAACTGCTAAAATCATTGATGGAGAATAAAGGAAAACCAAGTTTATTTCTCTTAGATGAACCAACTACAGGATTACACATGCAAGATGTGGAACATTTAATGGTGGCTTTTGATAAGCTGTTGGAAAAAGGACACAGTTTAATGGTAATTGAGCATCACAAAACGGTGGTTGAAAATGCCGATTACTTGCTTGAATTAGGTCCTGAAGGTGGCGAAAAAGGTGGAAATGTTGTAAGTGCAAGTTAAGGCAAATCACCTTTTTCAAACAAAAAGGAAGTTAAGCTGCTTTATTTTTAATGAGATGTAAGGTTTTTAAAGCAGGTTGAACCCGAAGGATAAATTCATAATAATTTTAAGTTAAAACAATCTTCATTTAATAGTTGTTTTGCAAGCCAAAAGTAGAATTAGGGTTTAATAGCCAAAAACATGATAAATAATTATTTGCCAAAATTTTAAATACCTATTTTTGCAGTTCTTTAAATCTGAGATAATGACAATTGATGTAAATAAGATACGGGAAGATTTTCCTATTCTAAAAGAAAAAATATACGGCAAGCCTTTGGTTTATTTCGATAATGCTGCCACTACTCAAAAACCCCAAGTGGTAATTGATAAGCTTATTGAGGTTTACACAAAATACAATTCCAACATTCATCGTGGAGTGCATTATATGAGTAATAAGGCAACCACAGAAACAGAGAACGCCCGCAACATTATTCAAAAATTCATTAATGCAAAACACTCATACGAGATAATTTTTGCCCGCGGAGCCACGGAAGGAATTAACCTTATTGCCTATTCATTTGCAGAAAAACATCTGAAAGAAGGCGATGAAATTATTGTTTCGGAGTTGGAGCACCATTCAAATATGGTTCCATGGAAAATGGTGGCCGAACGAAAAAGAGCCAACGTAATAAAATGGGCTTTTAACGATAATGGCGACCTGGAGTTGGATGAACTTAAGAAATTAATTACTCCTAAAACAAAGCTAATTGCGGTAAATCATGTTTCAAATTCGTTGGGAACCATAAATCCGGTGAAAGAAATTATTGAAATTGCTCACCAAAACAATATTCAAATTTTAATTGATGGTGCTCAGGCGGTTCAGCATATTAAGGTTGATGTTCAAGCATTGGATTGTGATTACTACGTTTTTTCAGCGCATAAAATTTATGGACCAACTGGTATTGGTGTTGTTTATGGAAAAGAGGCTTTGTTAGATGAGCTTCCTCCCTATCAAGGAGGTGGAGAAATGATTGAGAGTGTATCGTTTGAAGAAATTACCTACAACAAGTTGCCTTTTAAGTTTGAAGCAGGAACGCCCAACTATGCCGACACTATTGCTTTTGCTGAAGCTATTAAATATGTTAGCGCAATTGGTATAGATAATATTGCCGCATACGAAGCAGAACTTTTGGCTTACGGTGAAGAAAAACTAAAAACCATTCCGGGATTAAAAATTATTGGAACAGCCAAGCATAAAGCCAGTGTTATTTCATTTAATATTGATGGCTTACATTCCTACGATGTGGGTATGATACTGGACAAAATGGGAATTGCAGTTCGTACCGGAACGCATTGTACCGAACCCATTATGCTACGTTATGGAATCTCAGGAACGGTTCGTGCAAGCTTTGCATTTTACAATACCAAAGAAGAAATTGATCTCTTATACAAGGGTCTTTTGAAAGTAGTTGAAATGTTTGCTTAATACTTAATACAATTGGCAATTAAATAATGAGTAATGAACAATTGATATTGAACGATATTAATTAGATTATAAGGATTAAAATGAGCGAATTAAATAAAAGACAAGACGAAATAGTTGAAGAATTTAGCGTGTTTGACGATTGGATGGATCGTTACTCTTTTTTAATTGATTTGGGTAAAGATGTACCTGAGATTGCTGAGGAATTAAAAACTGATCGGACTTTAATAAAAGGTTGTCAAAGCCGTGTTTGGCTAAATGCCGATTTGGTTGATGGCTTGGTTGAATTTCAGGCCGATAGCGATGCAATAATTACCAAAGGCATTATTGCTCTTCTGGTTAGAGTTGTGTCTGGCTTATCGCCCAAAGAAATTATGGAGGGTGATTTGTATTTTATCGATAAAATTGGATTAAAAGAGAATCTTTCTCCAACCCGATCAAACGGTTTGGTGTCGATGATTAAACAAATAAAAATGTATGCTTTGGCTTATTATACTAAAATGAATAGCTAAAAGATTAAACTTAGTTTATGTAAAAATTGTTAATCCGATGAGCTAAGTAACAAGACAAAAGTATCAAGAAAAATGTAATACTTGTATTGAATCTTGATACTTTGTACTTAATACCATTGGCTCGCAAAGCTTAGATAATTAGATAAACAAAATGATCACACTAGGTAATATGAAATTAAGTTAGATATGAAACAAGAATTAGAAGAAAAATTAGTTGCAGAACTAAAAACCATATACGATCCTGAAATTCCGGTAAATATTTACGATTTGGGATTGATTTATAATTTGAAAGAAGAAGCCGGAAAATTGGAGGTTGAGATGACCTTAACAGCTCCAGGTTGCCCAGTTGCTGACCAAATTATTCAGGAAATAAAAGATAAAATGGAATTAGTTGATGGCATTGAAGAAGCCACCATTAATTTAGTTTTCGATCCACCCTGGGATATGGAAATGATGACAGAGGAGGCCAAACTTGAATTGGGAATGTTATAGTTTTTAATTGCACTCCGAGTTTAATTTATATGGTTATCCTTATAAATACCTAAATATGGTTTAACAAAAAGCTAAGGCTGAAAGCCTTGCATAGTTTAGCTTGGGGCATCGCCCCAAGAAATAGAACCTACAAAGAAAAGGGTGCAAG
>JAEINW010000246.1 GCA_016342715.1 Salinivirgaceae bacterium
TAAAAAATCAAAAAATTGTCAAAGAACTATTGGATTATGGCAAAATTGCCGCTTAAAATTTAACGAACTATTGTTATTATTAAGTCGTATTTATTATTGGTGGCCATTTCAACTGCCTGTTTGCCATTTTGTGCCCAATCGGCAACAACTTTTGTAGGTTTTAGTATTCGTTTGCTAAGCACATAATTTGAATCTTCATCATCGGCAATAAGTATTTTGTACTTGCTTAAATCTTTTTTCAAATTAATAGTTTTTTTATCATAGATTCTTGAAGGCTTTTCAGAATTGATCAATGGAATTTCAAAAAAGAAATTAGAGCCAATGTTTACTTTTGATTCTACCATAAGCTCTCCACCAAGTAAATCAACCAAGTTCTTACAAATGGCTAGTCCAAGTCCAGTACCTTCATGCTTCGATACATATTGGGGAGAGAATTGAATAAAACGCTCAAATATTTTAGAAATATTTTCGGGGCCTATGCCAAATCCGGTATCTTTTACATAAAAATGAATACTATTTTTGTTGATTTTATAACCAAAGGTTATTTGACCTTTTTCACTATATTTTATGGCATTCGATATTAAATTATTTAAAACCTGCTTTAAACGCTGCTCGTCACTTTCAATATAAAAATCAGTTTTTAATTCTTTAGGCAAGTCCATTACAAGTTCAATATGGCTTTTTGCTTTTTGAACCAATAAACTTGAATAATAATTATTGAGTTCATTAAACAAAGTATGTAAATTAAAACTAGCTTTTGTAATTGATAAACGTTTGGATTCAAGTTTAGAAATATCAATAATATCGTCAATAATTTTTGCTAAACTTTGACCATTAAGCCTTATATATTCTGAGAATATTTCTTTTTCGCTTTCGTTAATATTTGTTTGGGTTAAAAGTTCAGAAAAACCAAGTACCGCATTTAAGGGAGTTCTAATTTCGTGACTCATATTGGTAAGAAAAGCTGATTTAAGACGGTCGGATTCTTCGGCTCTTTCTTTTGCTTTAATTAATTCGGTTTCAATTCTTTTGCTTTCAGTTAAGTCAACCGACTGAAATATAACATTTGAAACCCGCCCATTTAAGTCAATAATAGGAGTGACAATCGTATTTATTATTTTGTGTGTAGCATTTTTTACATCAACATGGTTAACTTCAGCAAAATTGTAATCAATCACAAAATTTGCAATCTTTCCCTTTTTAAAGGTATCATGAATTAAAGGCATGAAGCCTTGATTGGTTACTTCAGAATCTTGAAATATGTTGTACTTTCCAATGATTTCGGTTTCGGTAGCGCCAAAAAATTTTAAACATGCCGGATTCGTCATAATGGCTGTGCCCTTTTCATCAGAAATCCAAGTACTAATTGCCGAACTATCGATTATTTTTTTTATAAAATTTGCCTTTTCTTTATTTTCTTTCTCACTTTCTTCGGCTTTTTCTTTTGATTTTATTAATTCATATTCTGCTTGTTTACGCTTGGTAATATCGCGCAAGATAACAAGTGTGTAATTTTCATTATTGAGTCTATAGATAGAAACATGTACCTCCATATCAAATATTGCCCCATCATTTCGAAGACCTTTTGTTTCATAAATATTAAAATTTTTGGGTTCGTCTTCTCTTTTTTTAATATAATCTAATATTTTGATTCTTTCATTAGGTGCTATTAAATCCAATATTGGTTTATCAATTAATTCATCGCTGTTATTGTATCCAAATAGTTTAACATATGCTTGATTTATAAATATATGTACTCCTCTTTTCGAAACGCCAATGGCATCAATAGAATTTTCGAACACTGCTCTAAATTTTATTTCATTATCACGAACAGCTTCTTCTGATGCTCGTAGGGCATAGGCTTCATTTATTCGTTTTTCCTGATCTTTAAAGATGTAATAGATTATCACCAGTACTATGGGATATAAGAGGATAAATACTTTCCATACATTTTTTATGGCTTGAAAAGCCTCTTTCCCCGGAATAGTGAGGAATAAAAAGATTGTTATTATATGAATAATTAATCCAAAAATATAAATGTGATATAATTTAATGTTTTTAGAATATTTGTATTTATAAAAATGAACTAATGCTCCAGAAAGTCCTGTTATAATAATAACCAAAATTCCAGTAAGCATACCATGACCGCCCAAGAATACTCTATATAATAAGGAAATGAAAATGGAAATTAGGGAGGCATATATTCCTCCAAATATTCCGGAAAGTCCCAAAATAATAGATCGCCCATCGAATATTAAACCTGAACTCAATTCAAAAGAAAAAATCATACTCAGCACGCTTATTAAACCAAATAAAAAGCCCGTACCAATTTTTTGTTTGAGGCGGTTTTCTTTAAAAAATTTAAAGTTGAAACTATACAAGTATGTTGAAACGATTAAGACGGCAATATTGATAATTACATCGTGAATTTGCATAGTAGAATAATTGAATTATAATTTACAAATTATTTTATAAATAACTGTCTTTTAGACTTTATTTTAGCTAAAAAATCTACAGCTTACTAAATATAATAACGCCTACAAAGGATAATGTTCGAATTAACTTAAAGATAATTAAATAAAATCGCTTAGCAACTAGTTTGCAGCAACGAATAATTGAAAAACAGTGAACTGAGCATTCTTTCTTTGCGCTCTTAGCGTATTTACTTAGCGGCCTTTACGTGGAAATATGTATCAAGGTGTAATTGTAATGAACAATGAGTGCAGTAGGCAGCAAACAGTAAAAAGGGAAAAATTGAGACGGAAGACCAGAAAGTTGTAGATAGGAAAGTAGTAACTTCATGTTAGTTGAAACTGAAGGCATCTTTATAAACGAAAAAGTAGCTTTCTACGATATTTTTTGAATTGAGGATGGTAAAGTAGTTTAACATTGAAATACCGTTGAAAACACTTTACCAGAATATGAAGCTTAAGTCCAGTAAAATTAGGTATGAAATCGGGAAAAGTTAAAAATCAGCATTACCCCATAAAGGGAGTCTAATGTTCAACGTTTTCTCCTGCCTACTGATCCATGCAGGGATTATAATTAAACCTTTTATACTCACGAACGCAAATAAATATTTATATATTTGCGCCTAAAATTAATATCATCGTTACTAACATAAAAAATAATCAAAGTTCGTAAACTTGAATAATAATAACATAAAAATGAAAACACTACAAATTAGTTTACTATTGCTATTCCTAGTAGGAATCAATGGAAATATTAAAGCACAAGATTACTTAATTTCTTTTGCAGTACTTGGAGAAAATGGAACACCAGACAGTGTAATGGTTGAGAACCTAAATCAATTGACGAACATTACATTGAATGGCAATGATGTTTTACATTTGGTAGAAAAAACCACAGGAATTTCCAGTGCTGTCTCCTTCAATCAGCCCTTGAAAGTAGCTCCAAACCCTCTAAAAAATTCGGGTACATTAACTTTTTACAATCCCAAAAGCGAAAACGTTAATATTGGCATTTACAATTCTGCTGGTCACCTAATAACACAAAAAACGGAGATATTAGCTCAAGGAGAATACTCCTATAAACTAGATGGAATAGGTGTGGGTACATATATTGTTAATGTTTCATCAAATAGCTCTAAGAGATCAGTGGTACTGATTTCTAATCTTGCTGCTCAATCGGAACCATCAATTATTCATGTAAATAGTGATTTTACTAAGTTGTATGGAGGGAAAAAAAGCTGCACCAATGCGACAAAAAATAGTATAGAGATGCAATATAATGATGGAGAAAACTTGAAATTTACAGCTTTTAAAAACAGCTTTACTTCAGTAGAAGAATTGCTTCCTACATCAAACCAAAGCCTAAGCTTTAATTTTTCGGCTCCCACAGCCGCATTTTCAGTTTCTTCAACAGAAATATCTGAAGAAGATATTGTTACTTTTACCGACCAATCTTCGAACAAGCCCGACTCCTGGAGTTGGAATTTTGGCGATGGGAATACCAGTACTGAGGCAAACCCTTCGTATACCTACAATAATGCAGGTAGCTATACTGTAGAATTAACAGTTACGAACAGCTATGGTTCCGATACTGAAACCAAAATTGATTACATTACAGTAGAAAGCGCAGGCACTGTTGTAAACGTAACAGATATCGACGGCAATGTGTATTCAACCACACAAATTGGCGAGCAAAGATGGATGGCCGAAAACCTGAAAACAACCACTTACAACGATGGCACTTCTATAGATTTAGTTAGCGATAACACTGCTTGGGAAAACAATAGCACCGGAGCTTATTGCTGGTTAAATAATGATGAAACCCAATACGGAGAAACAAACGGAGCTCTGTACAATTGGAATGCAGTGAATACCGGTAACCTGTGCCCCGACGGATGGCACGTACCTACCAATGATGAGTGGACGGAGCTAAAAAATTATATTGCAGCCGACGGACATAGTGGAAATGAAGGGACTGCTCTACGAGCTACTTCTGGCTGGCCCAACGATGGAAACGGAACCGATGATTATGGATTTACTGCGCTACCGGGAGACATGCGTTTTGACAATGGTAACTTTAGCGACTTTAACTTTGGTTATTGGTGGGGTGCTACCGAGTTCGATTCCACCAATGCTTGGTTTATTGGATTGTACGGAAATTACGCCCCGATATATCAAAGCAACTACAGTAAGAGTAGTGGGTATTCGGTTCGTTGCTTGAAAGATTAATTAAAAAGAGTAGCGGATTAAACTAATATACTTTTCACCCTCCGCCCTTCGTAATGCCATTGATTTAAGCTTTTTTTTGTTGGATATTGAATTAAATAAAATAGATTTAAGAACAAGGAACATTGATTAACGATTTAAGAAGTTGTTAATTCTGAAATCAAAATTCGTTAACTTCTCTCATGAGAGTTAGCTAATAACTTCTCTCATGAGCGTTAGCGAATAACTTCTCTCATGAGTGTTAGCGAATAACTTCTCTCATGAGCGTTAGCGAATAATCTTTGTTCAATATTCAATGAAATCTTATATATAAAACATTAAAGTTTTCGTACTCCATTCTCCGTTCTTAGTTCTCTGTATTTATGTTCACTTTTCAACAATAAAATTCCACGCAAAGCTCACAAAGAAAAAATCGCAAATATCGCAAAGAATGATTTTCCAGTCTTCAGTCCTCAGTCCTCAGTAACCTGTAACAAGCAACCATTAACTGTAACCATTAACCAGTAAATTTCAAAATATTTTAACCTAAATAATTGAATAACGATCTTTTATTTCGTTATTTTTAACTTCTTATTAGTATTACTTTTATACTCAAATTAAATGGGAGAGATTAGATGAAAAAGATTGAAAAATTTGAGGTTCCTGAAGTATTAAAAAATATTATTAATGAAATTATCTGGTTATATGTTGATGCTTCCCATGATACTATTTATGATAAATTTATTTCATCATGTACATCCGGAATTGTATTCCATTTTCAAGATACATTTGAAATATTTGAAAAAGATCGAAAAGAATTTCTGCCAAAAATGTTTTTTACAGGAAGCTTTAATAGATACCTTGAATTAAAAACTAACGGTACAATTAATAGTATAATTTTTATACTTAAACCATACGGATTATTTCGGGTTTTTGGTTTAGATATGGCAAAACTCTCCAAAGAAAGATATCTGGATGCTTTTGATACAATCGGAACTGATTTTTACAATACTCTGGTTAGAGAAGAGAATACAAAAGAAAAAGTTGACCTGATATGTATGAAACTTATAGCACTTTTAAAGGGAAATAAAAATCAAACGGAAATTACTGATGATGTTTGTGATCAGATACTTAAAAGTCATGGAGTTGTTAAAATTGAGACCCTTATAAAACAATATAAAATAAACGAAAGGTATCTGCGACGAAAGTTTATAAAGCGAATTGGATTGCCGGCAAAACAGTTTGCCATGACAGCCCGGATACTTTATCTCCTTGAAAACTTACCTATATTATCAAGTCCTGAATGGATTGCATTGGTCAATGACTTTGGATATACTGATCAATCTCATCTTATAAAAGATTTTAAGTCAGTTATTGGTGAAACACCTGAAAAATTTTTCAATCGAAACCATGAGCAATGCAGGCTCATAACATTTTTAAGCATCGAATTACTATAAATGATTTTTTGTCCGTTTTTTACTATCCTCCACTAAAATTAAACAATACTTTTGGTACAAGCTTTAAGGCAAGGTTGATCTTGGGTGTAAACATATCATTCTAGCCTGTCAACTAAATCATTAACATTTAAAGTATATTATTATGAAAAGAAAATTATTAATTATTATGCTTATTGGTGGAATCATTGGTTTTACTTCCTGTATGAAGGATAATGATGAAAAAGAGAAGGAGATACTAAATTATGTACAAAATATTACATCACCAACTACATTAACTGCTGATAAAAGATGGTATGTAGAAGGTTACGTAAATGTAAATTCGGATTTAATAATTGAACCGGGAACAGTAATAAAATTTAAGGAAAATGCATCATTGCATATAGGGAACGGTAGTTACGGTTCATTGCAGGCGTTAGGATCAGACGATAAACCCATCCTTTTTACCTCAGCAGCAATTTTGCCATCACCTGGGGATTGGGATGGAATATTTTTTTATGATAAAAATTCGGCATCAGCAACAAACATGACCTATTGTATCTTTGAGTATGGTGGTAATAGCTGTAGTGATTATGACTATGCTGCTATGATTGAAGTTTTCTCAACTGACATTAAAATGACCAACTGTACTGTTCAAAAAGCCGCTTGTAAAGGAATATATTTGGACGAATATTCAGAATTTGTTGTTTTTAATAATAATACTATTAAAGAATGCGAAACCCATTTGATGGAACTTTCTGCAACCGCAGCCGGGACAATAGGTGTGAATAATACTTTTACAACAGATAGGCCTTTTGGGATAATGATTTCATCATCCACTGTTTCAACATCTGTAATCTGGAAAAAACAATCAACACCTTACTATACCAAAGGATGGATAATGATATATGGCAATAATGCATTTTTAACCATACAGCCAGGTATTACTATAAAGATATTATCAGATGGCGTTTTTGACATTGGATATGAAGGCGGAAAATTAGTAGCATCGGGTACAGCTACAGAGCCCATAACGTTTACATCAGCATCAAATTCACCGTCAAAAGGTGACTGGAACTATATAAATTTTGGGGAGAATACAACCGGTGGTACAATATTGAACAATTGTATTATTGAATATGGAGCAGGCTATTCATCGGATGATGAGGACCCAGTAATTGATATTTATTCATCAAATGTAACTATTACTAATTGTACGATACGTTATAATGAAGGTTATGGTATATCCATATGGTATTTTGTGAGCCCTGTAATAAGGAATAATACTTATACGGACAATAATAATAGTGATGTACGTGATTATAATCTTGAATAATAGGACGGTTTAGTCTATTTAATAATCCACAAATGTAAGAGGCCTGTCATTTATTTTGACAGGCATTTTTTTAAGTAAATATCCACGCCCGAAGGACGTGGTTTTGAGATAACCCCTAGAAGGGGATAAAATGCCATTACCCATCAA
>JAEINW010000247.1 GCA_016342715.1 Salinivirgaceae bacterium
TAAAAAATCAAAAAATTGTCAAAGAACTATTGGATTATGGCAAAATTGCCGCTTAAAATTTAACGAACTATTGATTTTATTAAATGAACTAAAAATTGTTGCCTCAAAGTCAACCTTCAAAAAGAAGAAATTTAATATAGCTCATATTGATGTAAAAAGTAATTGTGAAGATTGTAATATAATTTTTGTTGATAGAAGTTACACAAACAAATTACCTGAAATTTATAATACCTATTCAAACCGCCAAGTATTAATAATATCATTTGAGGCAGAGAATAAGCTCTTTACTATGGTAAATTTGTATCGACAAAAAAAAGAAAATACAATTAGCTATGAAATAAACCGAGATAATATTGAGAATGAGGAATTTACCTATACGCCTGAACTCTTAGTGTATGGAGGTTCATTAATAGATTTGAAAGAATTATATTTATCATCAGCTACTGAATTAATTAAAAATAAAGAAAAATTAGAAAGTATACTGTATGAACTGAAAGAAATTGAAAAGGAAAAAAATAAATATCAAAATAAGGTTGAAGTTTTAAGCAAATCGGTTAAATATAAGGAGCAGGAATATAATAATTTAAGCCAAAAAGTATTTGATAAAGATGAAAAGCTAAAACAAAAATCGGATGATTTAGAACAGCAACGAGAAAAACTTTATTTGCTTGAGAATGAGCTGAACAAAAAGCAAATAGCTGTTAGTATAAAAGAATCAGAACTCACCGATTTGAATTCACAATACGAAGCTAATTTGAAACTTATTGCTGATCAGTCGATTGAGATTATGAAGCAAAATAAAGAATTGGTAACACAAACCGATCAGATTACCACCCAAACAGAGACTATCGTAAATCAAAGAAAGTATTTATTTCTATTTTCTGGAATGATGGTATTATTTATAGCAGCCATTGTAGCTATATATTCGGCTTTTAAGCTACGAAAACAAATGAACGCCAAACTAAAAATTTTAGTTGAACAGCGAACTGCAGAATTAAATATTAGTAAAGAATATTATCGAATTCTAGCAGAATATTCACCGGTTCCTTTATTTGAAATAAATATAACTGAACTGCTCAGTTTTGTAAAGAAAATAACTCAAAACGGAATTACACTTAAAGAACTATTAAAAAACGATAAAAAAATAATTAAAGACTGTTTATATAAGCTAAAATTTGTTGACCTAAATAAGCAAGCATATAAATTGTTCAAAACTGATGATATTGAACTATTTAAAACAAATTTTCATCAACTTTTTACAGTTGAAGATTCTTCATTTTTACTTAATGGCTTTGTTTCATTATCACAAAAAGAAAGTACGTATACCAATGAGGCTGTATTTAAAACTTTTGATGGGGAATACATTCAAGCAATGGTAACATGGATTTTATTACCTGAAAATATTGGGGAGCAAAATCATTTACTTATTGCCGTTCACGATATTACAAAACTTAAAAAATACGAAGCTGAACTTAAAAATCATCGCAATAATTTGGAACAACTGGTTCAAGAACGCTCCAAAGAAATTATTGATTTAAACTCATTGTTAACATCAACCAATGAAACTTTAAACACAAAAAATACAACATTAAAACAACAAAGAGAGGAATTAGCTTTAACACTTAAAAAACTCAAAAATACGCAAGAACAATTGGTTGAATCTGAAAAAATGGCCTCATTAGGTATGTTAACAGCTGGAGTAGCACATGAGATTAATAACCCAATAAATTTTATAAATTCAGGTAGTCAGGCTTTACGAATAATATTTGAGGATATGCAAAATTTGATTGCCAAACTTGGCAATATTAAAAATAAATCCTCTGAAGAAATGCAAAACAAAATTATTGAAATTATACATGAAATAAGTAATGACGAGGTTTTTGAGAACATTGCCATGGTAATTGATAGTATCGAAAGTGGTGTTGTTAGAACAACAGAAATTGTTAATAGTTTACGTGCATACTCCTACGATTCATCTGAAAGCTTTCAAAAATATAATTTACAAGAGGCCATTGAAAACTCTTTGGTTATTTTGGCAAATAAATTTAAAGGAAGAATAAGCATTAATAAAAACTATTCAGAAGATTTTGAAATTGAATGCCTTCCTGGTAAAATAAATCAGGCTTTTGTTAACATCTTATCAAATGCTATTGATGCAATTGATGGTAAAGGAACCATTGATGTAAGCATTGAAAAAGATCTGGAACAAAACAAAGCCTTGGTTAAAATTTGGGACACAGGAACTGGAATTGATAAAGAAAACATTAATAAGGCTTTTGAACCTTTCTTTACAACAAAAGAAGTTGGAACAGGAACCGGATTAGGTTTATATATTACCTATGGAATAATTAAGCAGCATAACGGTTTTTTAACAATCGACTCTGAAATTGGAAAGGGAACTCTTGTTACTGTAACATTGCCTTTAAAAGAAAAACAAGCTACTTATTAAACGATTAATTGAAGTCAGTAGCTAAGTTCATATGTACCGACGCAGTAATTATAAGGGCTTATTATGTTTACAAATGCTGTCAGGAGCTACGCACGCTGACAGATTTGACCTGACAAGGTCTGAAGGTCTTGTTAGCATCACTTTCTCACGAAATGAAATTTAGTAGTTAACTACTGACCTCTAACGATTTATTTATCAAATTAAGTACATCATCTCGTTTCCAAGGTTTTGAAATATAACCATCAATATTTTTCGATTCAATTGTAAATGATCGTAACTCTGATTCTTTATATGCCGATAGAAGGAAACATATAAATTCATCCTTTCTTTTTTTTGCTTCACCAATAAATTCAACGCCATTCATTTCTGGCATTTTGTAATCCGATATAATAATGGAAATATCATTTTCTTCTATAATTTTAAGAGCTTCCATCCCACTCTCTGCTACATGCAACTCAAAAATTTTATCAAAATTTAACTTGAACAATTTTAAATTGATGGGTTCGTCATCAACATATAACAATGGAGTTTTCTTCATTTTTTTATTTTTGAATAGAAAAGTTACTATAAAATTAAGAAGTTATTTATAATACACAATTTATTAATCTTTTGTTCTATTTTAATTGTCCATAATATTTACAAAATTCCGATATTCCACAATCCTTACATTTAGGTTTTCGGGCAATACAAACATATCGTCCATGTAAAATTAGCCAATGGTGAGCAATCGGGATAAGTTCCTCAGGAATGTATTTTACCAATTGTTTTTCAGTTTCGAAAGGTGTTTTTGCTTTGGTGGAAAGACCTATTCGAGCAGCCACTCTAAAAACATGCGTATCTACTGCTAAAGCTGGCTTGTTAAATACTACCGAAGCAATCACATTTGCAGTTTTTCTTCCTACACCAGGTAGCTTTTGCAATTCATTAATGTCTTCTGGAACATTACCCTTAAAAACGTCTACTAACATTTTAGACATTCCTGCTAAATGTTTTGCCTTGTTATTTGGATAGGAACACGAACGAATAAATTCAAAAATATTCTCAGGACTTGCATCGGCCATGGCAAAAACATCGGGATACTTTTGAAACAAGGGAGGTGTTATTTGATTCACTCTTTTGTCGGTGCATTGAGCCGATAGAATTACAGATACCAAAAGTTCATACGGAGAAGTGTATTCTAACTCCGTTTCAGCTATAGGCATATGAGTCTGAAACCACTTAATTATTTTTTCGAAACGTTCTTTTTTCTGCATATAAAATAATTGAAAACGAAAATACTTTAATTTAAATCGAAAGCAAAACAAGAGCCATCAGATAAACCGATGGCTCAATGTTTAAGCAAATTATTACTAAACAATAATTTTATCGTTCGTTTATTTTTGCATAATGTAATTCACATGGAGCTACATTTTTATAGGCCGGACGAATAATCCTACCCGATGAAAACATCACTTCTTCTAAACGATGAGCTGCCCAACCCGCCATACGCGACATGGCAAAAATAGGTGTGAATAATTCTTTAGGAATTCCAATAGTTTCATAAACAAATCCCGAATAGAAATCAACATTTGCTGAAATTGTTTTCTTTTCACCTTTAATACTATGGAATGCTGCTGGAGCAAGCTTCTCAACCAGTGAATATAAGTTGAACTCTTTTTCAAGTCCTTTTTCTTTGGCTAATTCGCTAGCTTTTTCTTTTAATAAAACAGCTCTAGGATCAGAAAGAGTATAAACCGCATGCCCAATTCCATATATTTTTCCTGAATTATCAAATGCTTCTTTCTTCAATATTTTTATCAGATATTGTTTTATTTCTTTTTCACTTGCCCAATCTTTAACATTAGCCTTAACATCTTCCATCATTTCAAGAACTTTCAGATTGGCTCCACCATGCAAACGCCCTTTTAATGAACCTATGGCTGCTGCAATAGCAGAATAAGTATCGGTCATTGATGAAGAAACTACACGTGTTGTGAATGAAGAGTTATTTCCTCCACCGTGTTCTGCATGAAGTACAAATGAAAGATCCAATATTTCTGCTTCTAAGGCTGTATAATTACATCCTTTAATCATATACAAGAAATTTTCTGCAGGCGATAAGTTGGGTCTTGGATGACGAATTACCAAATTTTTGCGACTATAAGCATGACGCATTCCGTGATATGAATAGGCAACAATAACTGGTAGTTTTGCAATTAAGCCTAAGGATTGATTTAGTAAACTTAAATGAGAATAATCTTCAGCCGTTTCATCTTGAGTATAAAGAATTAATACTGAACGAGCTAACATATTCATTAAATCTTTTCCTCGTAATGACAATATCATGTTTGTAAAATTCTCATCCAAATCGCGATTCCATGCTAAATACTCAGAAAAGTTATTCAATTGCGCTTTTGTAGGTAACTTACCTGTAAGTAATAGAAATGCCGATTCATCAAAACCAGGACGTTTATCGGCCTGAAACCCTTTCACAAGTTGAGTAATAGGATACCCACGATAGCGTAAATTTCCTTCAACAGGTTTAACGCCATCCTTATCTTTAACATATCCAACCACATCGCCAACATTGGTCAAACCAACCAAAACACCCGAACCATCGGAGTTACGTAAGCCTCTTTTAACGTTATATTCATCAAATAAGGTTTTGTCAATTTTTACTGCTTCTGAAATAAGACCAGAAATATCTTTTAAGAAATCTTCCATACTTGTTTCGTTTTATGTTTATAGATAATTTTGTTAATAATATTTTTGAATAATTATTTAGAATGTTTACGAATTAAATTAAGTGCACTTCCGGCTTTATACCATTCAATTTGTGTATTATTATATGTATGATTTAGTTTTGCAGTATCAGAAGTTCCATTTGCATGATTTATAACTAATTCAAATTGGCTATTTGGCTTAAAAGATTTTAACCCTAATAAATCAAAGGTATCGTTTTCTTGTATTTTGTTATAATCATCTTTATTTGCAAATGTTAAGCCCAACATTCCTTGTTTTTTAAGATTGGTTTCATGAATGCGAGCAAATGATTTTACAATAACCACTTTAACACCCAAATTTCTTGGTTCCATGGCAGCATGTTCACGCGATGATCCTTCTCCATAATTTTCATCACCAACAACTATCGATGCACCTCCATTTGCTTTAATTTTTCTTGCCAAATCAGGTACTTTCATGTATTCGCCCGATTCAGTATCTAAAACCGTGTTTGTTTCATCATTAAATGCATTTACGGCCCCAATCAATAAATTATTAGAAATATTATCAAGATGCCCGCGATATTTTAACCAAGGGCCAGCCATACTGATATGGTCAGTAGTACATTTGCCTTTTGCTTTAATCAGTAGCTTTAATCCAAAAATATCATCACCATTCCATTCTTGAAAAGGCCTTAGCAATTGCAAACGATCGCTTTCAGGATTAACCTCAATTGATATTTCTGAAGTATTTTCTGGAGGAGCAATATAACCGGGGTCTTTTACTTCAAAGCCTTTTTCAGGAAGTTCAATACCTTTAGGTTCATCAAGCATAACCTGCTTTCCGTGTTTGTTTGTTAAGGTATCGGTTAAGGGATTAAATAATAAGGAGCCTGAAATTGCGAAAGCTGTAACAATTTCTGGCGATGCTACAAAGCTGTGAGTATTCGGATTGCCGTCGTTTCGTTTGGCAAAATTTCGGTTAAAAGAGGTAATTATGCTATTTTTACTTTCAGGATCAGAGTTATGCCTATTCCATTGTCCAATGCATGGTCCACAAGCATTTGCCATTACTAAACCGCCAATCGATTTAAAATCGTTTAATAAACCATCTCTTTCAGTAGTATATCTTATTTGTTCTGAACCTGGTGTTACAATATATTCCGCTTTTACTTCTAATTCCTTTTCACTGGCTTGTCGAGCAATTGAAGCTGCTCTTGTTAAATCTTCGTACGATGAGTTTGTACACGAACCAATAAGTCCAACTTCTAGTATTTCAGGGTAGTTATTATCTTTAATAAATTTGCCGAAAGCTGAAATTGGTGTAGCAATATCTGGAGAAAATGGTCCGTTAACATGAGGTTCTAATTCCGATAAATTAATTTCAATCACCTGATCGTAGTATTTTTCTGGATTTTCAATAACTTCTTTATCAGGATTTAAATCAGCTATTACTTTATTAGCTAATTCAGCAATTTCTTTACGTTCAGTAGCAACTAAATACTCTTCCATTTTTTTTCCGTATCCAAAAATAGAAGTGGTTGCTCCTATTTCAGCACCCATATTACAAATGGTTCCTTTACCAGTGGCTGACAGTGACTCCGCTCCTTCGCCAAAATATTCAACAATGCATCCGGTACCTCCTTTTACGGTTAAAATTCCGGCAACTTTTAATATAATATCTTTTGCCGATGTCCATCCATTAAGTTTACCAGTGAGTTTAATACCAATTAATTTTGGCATTTTAAGTTCCCAAGGCATGCCAACCATAACATCAACAGCATCGGCTCCACCAACACCAATGGCAATCATTCCCAAGCCTCCAGCATTTACTGTGTGAGAATCAGTCCCAATCATCATTCCACCAGGGAATGCATAATTTTCAAGTACTACTTGATGAATGATTCCTGCCCCAGGTTTCCAAAAACCAATTCCATATTTAGCCGAAACCGATTTTAAAAAATCAAAAACCTCGTTATTTTGTTTCAATGCTAAATTTAAATCTTCACTTGCACCCGTATTTGCTTGAATTAAATGATCGCAATGCACAGTGGAAGGAACAGCGGTTTTATCAATTCCTGCATTCATAAACTGCAGTAAGGCCATTTGCGCTGTGGCATCTTGCATGGCTACTCTGTCGGGATTAAAAAGCACATAATCTTCACCCCTTAAAAATGTTTTTTTTGATGATTCATTTGATGAATGTGCATATAGAATTTTTTCACTCAGAGTTAAAGGTTTTCCAAGTAGTTCCCTAGCATTACTTACTTTCGAAGCAAAGCTTTTGTAAAATTGTTCAATGATTGGTAAATCAAATAGCATACAATTCTATTTTACCTAGATTGAGCGATTTGCGAGAAAATAACTAAAGGATATCTTGCTTAACAATTTGTTAATGAGTATATTAGTG
>JAEINW010000248.1 GCA_016342715.1 Salinivirgaceae bacterium
AATGGGCGATTGGCTCGGTCTTGAAAAAACATATCTTATTTCATCTATTCTGGCATTGGGAGCAATTCCCTTTGTATTGTTTTTAAAGAGCAGCGTAAATCCCTGTGCTCTTGGCACTGGGTAGTTCACTACAATTTAAAAGGTGTACATCTGAAATAAAGTCAACATATTTATTTGCCATAACATTCAGTTTATAGAAAACACAAATGTAACTTTTTTGGCTGAAAAATCAATTTATGCAGTTCGGTTCTTGAATAAGGTCTAACGACCGATATTAAAAACAGTACGGATTTAATAACTTTTTTTGTATCGGTTTGGTGATAGCTAATTAATTTTACTCGCAAATATATAAATATTTATTTGCGCTCGTGAGTCTAAAGGTTGAACTCAAATCTAGTAAATAATTTTTCCATGAACTATTTTTCACGAACACCTTTTAAAATAAAAGTATTTGTGAGTAATGATTAATTTGCGGTAAATCCCGATACGATGGTCTTTTTAAGCTAAACATTACCCGTATTTTTTTATATTTTTTTAGGTGGCGTTTTTCCGTTGTCTTGTTTATTTAATTTGTCGATTATATTATATTTTGCTTGTCTTTCTTTCCATCTATCCCTTGCATATTTTTGCATGTCAATTATGGTATCTGTTTCATCAATTATTTCAAGGCCAAGCAAAGTTTCAATAATATCTTCCAATGTTACAATTCCATCTAAACCACCGTATTCATCTACGATTAAGGCAATATGCTCTTTTTTCTCCAATAGTTTTTCCCACAATGTAAATAGAACTATACTATTGGGAACAACAACAATCTCTCGTTTAACATCTTTCAGTTTTAAATCATGTTGATCTTCTGCCAGTTTTTCAAAAACTTCCTGTCTGAAAACGTAACCTGTTATGTTTTCATCATTTTCTGAATATATTGGGATGCGAGAAAACTTTAGATAATCTTTATTCTTAAAAAAATCCTGTAGATTTAGGTTCTCATCGGCGACAGCAACAACAACTCTTGGGGTCATTATTTCGGTTACATTCACGTTCTTGAGCCGAAGTAAATTTTGAATTATTTTATGTTCTTTATTTGAAAAAATGCCTTCATCTGCTCCTATGTTTGCTAATGCTGCAATTTCTTCTCTGCTAGTAGTTTGCTCTTCCCTGTTTTTTGAAATAAGTTTAGTAATGACAGCTGACATAACAACTAAGGGATAGGTAATAATTATCATACCTTGTATAATTAAAGAAGAAATCATTGCTAGATTTCTCCAATATCTTGCTCCAATCGTCTTGGGGATTATTTCAGTGATTATCAAAATTAAAATTGTTAAAATAGCTGATACGATTCCAAAAGATGCTTCACCAAATATATTAACAGCTTGTGCTCCAACTCCTGCTGCACCAACTGTATGTGCTACTGTATTTAATGATAAAATTGCAGATAATGGCTTGTCAATATTGGTTTTTAAATCAAAAAATGCTTTTGCCCAAGCATTTCCGTTTTCCTGCTTAACAATCAAGAAGGATTGAGGTGTTGAGAGAAGTACTGCTTCCATAATAGAACAGAGGAATGAAACAACCAGAGCAAGAAATAAATAGAATAAAAGTAATAACATGTATTTTCTTTCAAATATACAACATTATGAATTAATGTAGAATGATGCCTATTGCCAAATGCCACCTAACGATTTGCGGAATGAAATGTAAGGGATTTTTAAATACTTTCCTATCATGTTGAACGTAGCCAAAACTCGTTTTTTTTCAAATATATCATTTTTTACTAGCTCGTCAAAACGCAGTTTTGGCAGGGCTAATTTAAAGTGCAATCTTTTTATAAACCATTAAAACCCTTATGTTTTATGACCGCTTATTGGGTAGTATATTTATTTCAGTTTTTAAATCAAAGAAATACATATTTAACTTTTCAACAATATATTTAGCCCTGGTTATGTTCGTGTGTTTTAACGACAATTTATATCCATTAACTATCCCTACAATTATGTTATCAGTTGATTTACTTGGATTTCGTTTAACTATAAATGGTTTTTTTATTCCATCTATTGTTTTCTTTTTCTCAAAAGTTGCAATATATTTTCTAATTCTGCCATCTTTAATTTCAAACGGAGCTACTGGTGCTTTTATTTTTCTTTTACCATTTCCCCAATTTTCCCCTGTCTTAATTCTATTAATTTGCATTTCGGAAACACCAAAAATCCAAGCTATTCTTCTTAATGGTATTCCTAACTTAATCTGCTTTTTTATATGCTTTACATCTTCACGATTCAATTTACTATTAGTGTGTTTTTTTTCTACGATAAGTAAATTAGAGTAATGTAAATTTTTCTTATTACCGTCCTTATAATCAATCGACTTTTTTTTCGTATCTAATTTTTCCGAAATTACTCCAAAAGCAAGCGCGACTAATGGAGCTACTGCTATATTATGTAACTTTCCATCCGTATCAATTAAGCTCGCAAATCCTTGACGAAGTTTATCATTTTGAAATCTAAAATGAATTTTATTTTCGTTTATAAATACTCTTCCCTTTGTCCTCCAAGTTCTTTTTTTTCCGATTTCAGTCCTGTATATTCTTCCTGATTCACTTATATGATATCTTTCAAAATCTACTATCTGACAGCATTCTTCATTATTAAGTATTATTTTATCCATCCTTATTATTCTCCCTGTTTAATTATTGCGATAAAACAAAAATAAAAAAAATTGATTATTGAATTTACGAACTTTCCCATATACTACCTAACTTGATTCTAAATAACATCGGGTGCTCTAATTTTTAAAGATGTTTCTTATATAATCCTAATGAACAAGTACACGGTGGATTTCCGCACTTAGCACATTGGTAATTAGCTTCAATACTTTCCTTAAACCAATATTGTTTTAATTCTTTGGTAAAGAGAAATCCAAGTTGCACTAATTTTTCTTCCAATCGCGTTTTATCATCAACTATCCAAGCCGGGAATAAGAGGTTTTCCAGATCGTATTTTGCTTCTAATTTAAGAACGGTTGTTTCTAATAATTTTGATCCCAGTCCCTGATTTTGATAATTAGGATGAATAGCTATGGTTTTAATAATTCCGTACGGAAATTCAGCATGTGTTTTAAATTCTTTGCTACTAAACCATTTATTGTCAATCATACTATTTATAGTAACAGCAATGCTAAAACCAAAAATGTGACCATTATTTGATATTTTTTGAAAAATTCCCTGATGGGTAATTATTTTTTGAAGCGTATGAACTGTAAGATAGTTTTCTCCAAAACATACATTTGAAATATTTTTTATTGCTGAAAAATCGCCTATGTCAATACTTGAAATAATTGGTTTAATCATAGTCTTTTACATATCTAATTGCTAGAAAACGGCAATAAGTTAACAAAAATAACATTCTTTCAGCATAATAGTTCAAAACAACAAATGGCAGACCAAAAAAAGCCTGCCATCTGTTTTAGTACATTTGCTGGATATTAGTTCATAAAGTGCTCTTTATTAACAAAAAGCGCATCTTTAATATTATCTGATTTAAATAAATTTCCTTTGTTTTGCGATGATTTATAAACAATTTCACCCATATTGTTTTGTAAGCCATTTATTTCAATGGGTTTGAAATTATCACCTTCAATTCGAACAGAATAAGTAGATTTTTGCTTGTCATTCATAATCGATTCATCATCGAATTCGGTATTTGATAGCTTACTTATTTGCGATAAGTAAGTTGCCACTTTTGCCGAATCGGCCAAGATACCATCAGCCATCCACTTTTCGTTTTGCTTTACTAAAGTAAAGGAGCTGTCAGGGTAGGTGTAAACCAGTTTGTTCCAGCTTTTTGGATTGCCAGAAATTAGCGTATTATTTCTAAACGATTTAGAATCGCGATTGAACATCATGCTTAAATAGCCATCTACTGCAAATACATGATCCTCATCTGAATTTCTAACATACGAAGTCATAATTATATTTTGTCGTTGTTGCATTTGTGGATTCTGCCCTTGAGGCTGAGAATAGGAGAATTTACCAATCACAAAATCAGCTAAATTCTTTTTCCCACTTCTAATTTCAACTCTGGAACCTAAGGAGTCTCCAACTTCATAAGTGGCCCATTTATCTTTCGAGGTAGCAACCACTTGTTTGGGTTTAAGTTGATGAACCTGCGACAATAAATCGTAAATAGTTCCCTCATCGGCCTGCACTTTTTTACCATCAATTTTCATCATCCAAGCCGCATTTTCTTTGGTAAGTTCAAGAATATCACCACCCGATTTCATGTGAATTTTGATGTTATCCACTTTGGCCGTATCTACTTCAACAATAAACTCTTTAAAGGAGCGATCGCCTTGTTTTCTATCTTTTAATTTAATAACAAGCAATAAAACCAATAAAACACCCAGGATTATTGTTATTCTTTTCATATTATTTCTCTTAGACATAACCTTCCTCCATTCTTTTGTAACGTAAACTACGTTGTTGTTGACTTCTTACAAATCCGATAATAATAATTAGTACTATTGGTAACAATAGGTTTAACCATTTAAGGAATGATTTTCTACCAGCTTCTAATTCATCAATGGGGCGCGAAGTAATGCCTTTGGTTCTAAGTTCAATTAATCCCGTATCATCACTTAAAAAATCGATGGAATTAACCATCAAGTTAATATTATCGGGGTTTTGCTGACGCGCTTGTTGTCCGGCTCCATTTACGGCAAAATCACCATCGGCAATAACCACCATTTTGGAGTAGGTGTTGCCCACAATACTCCCTTCGATTAAGCCACCTACAGGCAATTCAGCTAAAGGAAAATCAGATTTTTGCCATTCCTTTTGAATATCAAAATACAAAGGAGACGATAAAGTTCCTGCACTTTCGGTAGTCATAACCAAAGGAGTGAAGGTTTTGGTAGAATCACCCGTATAAGTTATGGTACTTACAAATTGCATAACTACTTGTTCCAATCCACCAGTAATGGGGTGATCGGCAAAATTCTTCACAATAGGAATGTATGGAAATTGAACTTGCGATTGAAAGGAGAAAAAGCCTTGACGCTGCTGTACTCCAATGGTTGCACAATTGGCATCTATTACGAAATTATCGTCAACCACCAGGTTTTTGTTATTTAACCAGGTTTCTAATCCGGTGGTTAATGACATTCCTTGCTGTTGTTGTAATTCGCCTTTTACACGGTTCATAGCTACATAAATGCGTCCACCCTGACTCATGAAATTATCGATGGCTGCAAATTCCATTTCAGAAATTGAATCGCTTGGAGCAACAATTGCTAAGGTAGCTACTCCACTTAAGGCATCTGGGTTTTTTGCTAAATTCACAGGAACAGTATTGTAAAGAATTCCCAATTCTGTCATGGCCTGCTGCATTTCATTTAGGGCTGGCTCGCCATGTCCCTGCAAAAAGCCAATGGTGGGTTTATTATCAACAGTAATTTTTTTAATTCCTGAGGATAGCGCATATTCCATGGCTGTTCCAGGTTGCATAAAGGGAATAACTTCTGATTTATCACCTTTTTGAATTACAGCACCCAAAAATGCTTTTTGTTGTTTCACCTGATCCTTTTCACGAACATTAATTAATACAGGCTGAATACCTTTGCTCATGGCCTCTTGTTCCGATTCTTCATCGGCATTTGGGTCGATGAATTCGTACATTACGCCATTTTTTGATATGTTGCGATATTCGGTTAATAATTCTTTAAAGTCGCGACGTGTTTTTGCTACGTCGGGAGGTAAATTCTCTGAAAAATATGCCGTAATAGTTACCGGTTCGTCCAGATTTTTAATAATGTCTTTTGTTGCATTGCTAAGGGTGTAGCGATTGTCTTCGGTTAAATCGAGGCGAACAAAAAGTTTGTCGGAAATAATGTTAACCACCACTAGTGTTGCAATTACAAAGACTATATATATGCTTGCATTTTTTGCTTTCATGCTAAATAATTTTATAGTTTTTGATTAGATTATGATGTTTTTGATTGAATGGCTTTTTCAGCAAGAAATACTCCAGCGTAAGTTATGGTAGCAAAATAGATTAAATCTTTTGTATCAATAACTCCACGGGTAATGCTTTCAAAATGTGTATTCATACTTAAATAGTAGAAAACTTTTCCTAAAATTCCAGAAAGGTTACTGCCAAAAACGCCAAATAAAATATGGAAGAATACGCCAATTAATAAGGCTAACAAAAAGCTAACGATTTGATTGTTAGTAATACTACTTGCAAATAAGCCAATGCCAATATAAGCACTACTCATTAACAGTAATCCAAAATATCCGCTAATAACTGCACCATGATCGATGTTACCAATACTTGCTACGGTAATGTAATACGGAATAGTAAGTGCCAATGCAATTACAACCAATAAAAAAGTAGCTAAATATTTACCCCAAACAACTTGTTGATGATTAATTGGTTTGGTTAGTAATAACTCAATAGTTCCAGAACGAGTTTCTTCGGCCAGAGAGCGCATGGTTAATGCAGGAATAACAAAAAACAAAGTCATGTATGCAATGCTAAAGAAAACTTGAAGCGATGCTTGTCCAACAATAAATATATCGTTGCCATACATCCAGGTAAATAATCCGCTAAACCCAAGAAAAAGGGTTAGTAATATATATGCCATTAACGAATCAAAGTGTGATTTTAATTCTTGTTTGGCTATTGTCCAAATTGGTCTCATAATTTTAAATTTTAGTATCAAGAATTTTAGTGTAAAGTATCAAGAGTGTTGGTCTTGAATCCCTGAATCTTGAATCTATTTTATTTTGTTGTTAATTCTCTAAATACATCTTCCAATTTAATTTCAATCGGAGTCATTTGAGTTAATACCCAACCTTTATCTACACAAAGTTTGAAAATGTCGCGTTTCGATGATTGTCCGGCTCTACTTTGTACTTCAATGTATTCTGTTTTTATATCAACCAAATCGACGGTTGGTAAAGTTTGTAGTGCAGCAACCACTTCGTTTTTATCAGCATCTTCGATTGTAACTTTTACAATTTCGTTGCCTTTTTCAGCTCTGCGTAACTCTTCTGATGTGCCATTGGCAACAATCTTACCCTTGTCGATAATAAGAATGCGGTCGCAGGTAGCTTCAACCTCAGCCAAAATATGCGAACTTAATATAACCGTTTTTGAACGCCCAATTTTTTTAATCAATTCGCGAATCTCAACAATTTGATTAGGATCCAAACCTGTTGTTGGCTCATCAAGAATTAATACTTCGGGATCGTGAATCATAGCCTGTGCTAAACCCACACGTTGACGATATCCTTTGGATAGTTCGCTAATGCGTTTATGTTTTTCACCCTCTAGTCCACATACATTTACCATTTCAAGAATACGCTCTTTAATACGCTCTTTTTTAATTCCCTGAAGTTCGGCAACGTACTTTAAATAATCGAGTACCGGCATTTCTTGGTACAAGGGATTATGCTCCGGCAAATACCCAATTGATTTTTTGATTTCTTCCTGATCGCTCCAG
>JAEINW010000249.1 GCA_016342715.1 Salinivirgaceae bacterium
ATGTTCTTTTTTTCATAATCATAAAAGTATAGATTTTAATCTATATTTTAGTCAAACTATTTAAGGGGCTAAAACAAGAGATAAAAATGTTTTTTCAAAATTATCAGGTGTTTGCCCCTCACCACAATCATAAATAACAATTGAAGGTTGAGCCTTATCACCAATTGCAATTACTTGAATATTTTCTGCTAAGTTTCGTCTTTCGGTTGCTGTTAACTCACCTATTTCTCCATCTTTTACGTTGTAAAACATTTCAACCGCTTTACTCATAGTTTTTGGAGCTTCTTGTGATTTTGGATCAATTCTATTTAATTTACATTCTTTTATTAGCATTGCGTCAATTGAATTTGTGATTTTTTCAATTAATGCAGGGACTGGATGGTTCTGTTGACTCTCAAAAGTTCCAAAATTCCCTTGATTATTCCCATATGGTTTCCAATTTTTGGGATTAGTGAAAAGTGAATTATTTTCAAAAACAGAATTAATTTCTTCCTCTGTGTCTGAATTGTATAATTTCCAAAATATGTCCTTCATTGCTAAAGTCTTTTTAGTATGAGTGGTAACGATTGTTGTAATACCCGTTGCGTTTTTAGTAATAATTATGTTGACTAAAGTAGTGATTTTTCAGATACAAATAAGTTTAAAACCTACACTAAATAGCTATGGGAATTACAACGTGTTGTATGCTGTTTTTTATTCAATGACAAAAATGGATATTTATTTAAGTATAAATAAATATCCATTTAGCAATTAAATTAATGTTGTATTTTTATTTTTTCAGACCTTATTGAAGATTGACACTCCAATTTTAAAACATATAGACCTGAGGGTAAATCATTAATATTAATATTATCAAGACCGTTATTAATTATTCCGGATTTCAATTTACAACCCATAACATTTATCAATTCATAATTTATTGGCAGTGATTTAGAATTTGAAACAGTTAACATTGAACTTACAGGATTAGGATAAACATTTAAATTTCCAAATATTTCATATTTACCCAGATCACCTTCATTTGAAATTAATTCAAAAGTATTATTTTGAGGATTGCTGCCATTTTTTAAATTATTAGCAGTAACGTTAACCTTAAAATTGCCAGTACTAGTATTATAACCATCAATAACTAAATAATAAATACCTGCATCTAAATAAAAATCATATTTTGAAGATGCTCGATTGTTATATGAACAAGATGCATCATCATTATATAAACCAGTTCTATTTCCATTTATATCAAAAACTTCTATTTTTGTATCATAATTAGTTGTACTAAAACATGTTGTAACGCTGATATTAGAATTCGTTGGTAAATTGAATTTAATTGCAGCATCAGCTCCATCAGCTCCATTAACATCCCAATTGTTAGAATTACCAACTGTTGATCCAATAGTTGTAAATGGAACAGTTAATATATTTTCATTTACTGTTAATTTAAAATTGCCTTGTTGCCCATTTATACCATCAACAACAATAAAATAATAACCTTCTTCCAATTGGACATCCAGTAATCTAGCTTTTCTATCTTCTGAAGGAACGGATATTAATGCTGAACTATGTTTTGATGGATTATGAGGATTTTCAATAATAGGAGTTCTTGCACAGTCATAATATCCTGTTGAAATACCATTAGCTGAAAATATTTCAATTTTATTTTTAAAATTTGTCTCAGGATAATTTGTTGAAATATCAAGCTTCATACCTGATGGTATAAATATTTTAAATGTCCTATCTGCACCATCTGTGCTTTGCAAATTCCATATATTTGGCAAATTAATATTGCTTGAGGTTAAAGAATTTGGTATTTGATATGTTGAATAAATATAATAATTTGAACTCCAATAACCAACACCATAATTATTTTTTGCTTGAACTTGAACTTGATACTGACCAGATTGGAGAGAAATAAGCCTTGATGAAGAGGTAGAATTATAAATATATGACCATGAAGAATTTCCAACTTCTTTATACCTAATATTATACTTACTTGCTCCAGTAGCCTTATACCTTAACTCTGCAACATTAGTTTGACTTAATGAGGCACTTAAAGTTGGTTTATTAGGAGCATTTTTTACAGCGATACTCCAAGATGCTTCAATAAAATAACCATCTTGAGAAACATAAACTCTTACAAAACCTTGAGCTAAACCGTTATTATCCCGTACCCAGTCTCTGTTTGGTAAATTACTATTTATTGTAAAATTCCATGATGTTCCAGTTTCTCCAGTTGTTTGTCCAGTTTTATAAGTATAATTCCCTTCATTACTAAATAGCACAATTTCCCAATGCCATGGCGTGTTTATTGTTGCTGGAAACCCTGAATTATCATCTCCGAAAACTGCTGCGCTGACCTCATTACTTACTCCCAAATCTAATTCATACCTGTCAACTTCATAATACCAAATATCATTCAAACTATTTACAATTAATTTAGAGTCTCCACCTATGCTTGTGCCAGTATTCCAATAAGATTCGTGGTAATGAAAATTTAAAAAAAAATCAACATAATCACTATTATCATCAGGATTTTCAAACCTAATCCACCATGTAAGTTCTTTTTTATTCTCATATTCTGGAATTGTCACTTCGCATTCAACAGATATTTCCTCACCTTGTCCAAAAACAATTTGATTGCCCCAATCATCATAATGAGCATTCATATCACAATAAAAAGAATTGGGATTAGCTGATAAAGTTGGAGTTGTTGAATTAGATAAAACAGGCGCTGTTACAATAGCAAATAGATATTTCTCATATTCATCACCATAATGAGTCATCTTTATTGTTGCCTTTGCTTTGTTTCCTTCAAATACGTTTCTCACATCAATTGAAGAGTTACCAGAAACTTGCAACAAACCATTCCCATTTATTTCCGCATTTGCAATTAACGGTAATAAAAAAATAAGTAAATAAGTAATTTTTTTCTTCATAATTTGAAATTTTAGTTAATATTAATTCCAAATATACGATACACCCTTTATACAAAAAGGAATCAAAAAGTTTAATTTGTTTTATTGTTTAACTATTTTGAATGATTCCCTTTTTCCATCTTTATATGTTACGCTAATAATTTTAAATCCTGTACTAAGTGCTGATAAATCAATGAAATTCTTAACTCTATCCAAGGATGATATATTATAGCATTTTGTTCCTAAGTTATCAATAACATAGACATTAGATAAGGTTTTATCAGGCTTTGTAATTATTGTTATACCCTTCTCAACTATTGTAGGATAGATTAAGGAGTACTTTCTAGTATTTGAAATATATAATTTAGGTAAAACGAAATTTCCAACAGCTTCTTCATTGTTAATAGATTGCGCATATAAAACAATTCTAATTGAGTCAAGACCTAAATGATTAATAACAGGTGGTAGTTTCATGTTGAAAACACCATTAGTGATTGTAGTACTATCAAAATATAATAGTGAGTTTGAGTTTTCTATATTTTGAGGTGAATTGTCAACATCATATAGTATTTGGCTAGAAGGTGGTAAAAAATAGTTGCAAATTAATTTACCATTAAATCTAGAACCAGTCTCAATTGCTATTTCTCCTTTTAAATAATAATCAATCCCTATTTTTGAAAGGTTCAGATTGCTAATTTTGTAAAAATTATATAAACTTAGTGCTGGATCGCCTAATAAGACTTTGCCATCAAAACAATTATCATTTAGCAATGCTTTGCCGATAGTTTTGAATTCTTTAATTCTTGTAAGTAGATTCAAAAAATTAGTTACGTCCAAATCATTATCATTAAATATACCACCAACATATCTTGTACCTCCAATAACAGAAATAGCACCTCCGTTAGGGTTTAATAACCAAGATTCTGCTATACTTTGTTTCTGATTATCAAATTCTGCAAAATTGCATGAGTTACTTATTATATGAGGATAATGCTTGTTTACTATGGTGCTAACTAATTGAGTATTTAGAAGCCCATCATCCCAACCAGATATATTAGAATGCCCAAAATACCCTATTACCGATTGTCCCATATTTAAAAGATTTAATATTGAGTCGTTTGCGACAAAACAATCTTCTATACCATCCAAATAGGTTTTATTTATTATATAATGTGGTAAATTATTGGACATTTCTTCTGCAAAGTAATCAACAGTTTTAAAAAAAGTAGCTGATTGTTCATTATCAGCATTGCCTGCAATAAGAGTCATATTATTTCTCCAAGCACCATAATCATCTTCATAGTTTATAATTTTATCAACAATTCCTTTCGCTTCAATCCGATTCCTAATAGGTAATCGCCCAACAGCAATGTCCATTTTGCCATTTGTAATATAGTGTTCTATATCTTCCATTACGCCATATAGATTGTCTCCATTTTTATATGAGCGGTAAACAGGAATAAAATTATATTCAAAACTATTATTTGCTATATTACCTGCTCTACCATCCCCAAATAAAACTACGTATTCTAGATTTTCTTTAGAACCCTTCCCTTTATCATAGATATGTTTTATAAAATTACGTATCGCAATCGGATCCACTTTCCCAGAAGAAAACTCATTGTAGATTTTATCTGTATTTACAACTAGTGCAGATAAATTATTTCTTTCATAACGAAAATCAGCAAGTCTATCAGCAGACTCTTGGAACTCTGGTGGACTAATTATTAGGTAGTTTACACTAGATAAATTTTTAAGGTTTTGATTGCTTAATGATCCGCAATTTTCAGGAACTTTACATAAGTTATCTTTAAAACAAACAAATTTTGTGCGATATAATTCTGTAAATGGAAAAACATAGCCTTTAGGTAATTTTGTTAAAGGAATATTTTCTATTTCGCTATATTTATTAATTAACCATAAATTCAAATCATCAGACTCTGATGAAATATACACATAATTCGAATCATTGATATTCCACCAATTATAAAAATTAAAAAATTCATTTTTACTATTAAAACTAATAGTTTCAGTTAACTTTATGTCAATTGATTTTAGCAAAATTGGCTTATTATCATTACTCGCTGTTAATTCAATGGTTATTTTTTTAGGTGGAAGCATTATTTTATTGTAGAGATATAGAATAGTATTTTGATTTATATCAATTATGGTATCAATATTACCAATCATGCATTTAATGGTTGCATTGTTTTTATTAAATACATTTTCAAACCAAATTTCGCCTATTGAATACTGATCTTTAATGAAATTATTAAATTCAGGAACTATTGTTAAAATTGAATCCGAATATAAAAATTGTCCATAATAGTGGCTAAAGTTATTGTCAAAATAATTATTCCATTCTTCATAATGAAATAATTTTCTATGGTTTCTTACAGTATCTTTAAATCCAATCTCTGGCAAATTATAATTATTGACTCGTTTGCCTTTTTTAATGTCTGTAATATAATAATAATTATAGTTGTCATATTCATGCTTAGAAAGTGTAAATTTATTGTCTTCAATTGTTGAACCTTCCGCATAAAATAAATAATAATTCAATTCGCCCAAAATATTATCATATACCACCTTTTTGTAAAGAGGTACTTCTATAAGGTCTGTTTCTTCGGAATAAATTGTTGATGGTAAAAGTTGTTTGCCAACATTACAATAAATTGAAATGTTTTCCGGATTTTCAAAGCCCCATACCTTTAAAGAATCAAATGGTAATTTATAAACATTACTTGAGTCAATTCTTATTTTTATCCAATTCCCATCAGCCAACACAGAGTTCTGAGAGTGTAATTTTAAACAGAAAAATAATATTTGAACAAGAATGAAAAAATATTTCATGCAAAAATATAATTAGTTATGGCAAATTAAATCAATTATTTCTAAATCTAATGCTTTTGCAATTCTTTTTAGCGTACTAAATCTAATATCAACTGTACCTCGTTCAATTCTACTAATAAATTCCCTATGGCTATCTAATTTTATTGCAAGGTCTTATTGTGTATATCCTTTTGATTTTCTAATACGACAAATTTCCTCTCCTATGTCTTTTGGGTTAATAAAATGCATATAACAATTTTAGTTAATGGTTTAAATGTGCAGCTTTCAAAATAGCATACAACATTTGTATATACCCACCTTGCCTATTTGTATTGTGGATATATCCGTTTTGTTTATAAGTAATTTTTGTTTGTTTTTAGCTTTTAAATGTACCATTCTGAACCATCGTATCCAAAGGGTTGTAAACATCTAACATCTAACATTTGCTCTTATATATCCAGCATATACCAAAATAAAACAATTTGTTCTATTTACTAAAATTTTGCTAAAAGTAAGCGTTCAGCACCACATTACCAAGTAAGTTTAGAGTTTTATGTTAATTAGTTTTCAACCAGTCTTACTTACCTTAGGTGTATTTATGTCCTGCGTATTGGAGCAGCTTGTTGCGGGTAGCGGAAATTATGCTCCAACTTGGAGCGGCTTGTCCGCAGTATGTAAAATGGCACTCCAGATTGGAGCAGGTTTTCCCCACTTTGGGATAGCTTCCTCCAAACTGGAGCATGTTTTCCCGGGTGTGGGAAAGCTTCCTCCAAATTGGAGGGATACCTATATCAGATAGTTAGGCATGTTTTATAAAACATAAGTTTGGTATTTAAAAATAATTTAGCTTTGTATAAGCTTACAATAAAAAACTGAATTACTAACCCAAAAATTCATTACATATGATTGAATCAATTAACTTACGCAGCCTGCGTAGTGGAGAATTTACCCAATTTACAAACGATGTCATGGCTATTTTAGCTAAGGCCGACACTGAAACATTAGGTATTAAAGACCAGGCAGCAGATTTTAATACTGCGGTAGAACAACTACAAGCAGGTTTTAATAAGGAACGGGGCAGCGATATTACTGCCGAGCTTACAGAAATTGACGCCCGCCGCGATGCCTGTATTTCGGGTATTGAGAAGCTAAGCGAGGCCTACACCTTGCATTTTGAGCCCGTAATTGCTAAGGCTGCGCAAGAGCTTTTACATAAAATTGAAAGCTATGGGCCACGCATTGCCAAGCAAAACTACCAAACCGAAACTACCATTATTAACAACCTTACGCAAGCGGTTGAAACCGATGCCGATTTAAAAGATGCCGTTAGCAAGCTTTATTTAAGCGATTGGTTTGACCAACTTAAAAAGGAGAACAACTGGTTTAGTCAACGTTTTTTAGATCGTATAGACGAAGAGGCACAACAAAGCGATGAAAAGTTTAAAGAGCTGCGCGATACGGCCAGCGAAGCTTACCGCACGCTGTGCATGCATATTACCGCACACGTTACTCTTAAAGGGATTGCTGGCTACGATGCTATAATTAATCAGCTAAATAGTTTGATTGATGCCTACAACCTTACTTTAAAACGCCGTGCTACAACCGACGAGGTAGTTTAATATAGTTAGTAAAAGGTGAAATGCACTAAGCATATTGTTTTTTTATGCATCAAAAAAGGTATAATAGACAAAATTAATGGTTTTTGAGACTGAAGTTGTTCAAGTGGACATTTTTAATGGTTTATTTTTCAC
>JAEINW010000250.1 GCA_016342715.1 Salinivirgaceae bacterium
AAAAAGAGATTTGTCCAGCCATTTGGAACTACTGCGTGAATTTGTTCTGCCGAAACTGATGTAAAAGCAATGTACCCAACTAAAAAGCAAGCAATAGTCATTATAAAAAATTGCAAAACTTCAGTAAAAACCACGCTGTACATGCCACCTTTCACCACATAAAAGGTGGTAATTCCCATAATAATTATTGCATAAACATTGGCGTTTGAAATAAGAAAACTCCCCACTGAAAATTCCAAATTCCATGGAAAGAAAATTTCAGCAAATTTCCCAACACCTTTAAAACCGTAGGTAATGAATCCGATAACTGCAACTAGCGCAAAAATAACAACTACTATATGCGAGAGTTCGCTTCCACGATTATTTCCAAAACGTGTTCGTAACCACTCAGCACCAGTCATCACATTGCTTCGACGAAGCCAAACGGCTAAAAACATCATTAAAAAAACCTGATTCCAAACCGGCCAAAGCCATGGCAACCAAACACTTTTTAAGCCATAAACAAATAAAATAGTAACCGTCCACATGGTTCCTGTAATATCAAACATACCTGATGCATTTGATATTCCCAGCATATACCATGGGATTTTATTTCCTCCTAAAAAGTAATTTTTTATGCTTTTTGATGCTTTTTTTGATAGAAAATAACCAATGAATATGGTTAAGCCTAAGTAGCCAAATAATATAATTATATCTAGTAAATCTAATTTCATTAACTATTCTATATTTCCTACGATTCTTTTTCCGTGGAATTCGTTGGTTTTTAGTTTATTTTTTAATTCGCTTAAGTTTTCGTTGGTAATTTTTCCTGCGGCAATAATTTTAATATTATCGGCAGCAGCTTCAATCATTTTATTTATTACTATTGCTCCATTTAAAGCCATTTCAGCTTTGCCCGAAGTTAAAATAGCATCTAGCTCTTTAATGCTTGACAGAATGATTGTTTCCTCAACTGTGTTGTTTGTTAAATCAATGGCCTTGTGGAAGGTTACATTTAATGGTTTAGCCAATTTGGATAACTCTCGTGTTCTTATAAAGTCTATTGAATTATTCTTTTTTAAGAATCCGAACACCACACCAAACACTCCAGCTTCTTTGCACTTAAATATGGAATGTTTCATCTGTTGAATTTCAGTTGGAGTATAAACATAATTACCTTCTCTTGGCCTTATCATTACTTTTATTGGAATGCTCACTGCAGCTTTTACATCTTGAATTAAAGATAAAGATGGCGTTAAACCATCTTTATCCAAATCTGCACATAATTCGATTCGGTGTGCCCCTTTTTGTTCAGCATGAACGGCTTGGGAAAGAGTTTCAACACACGCTTCTAAAATTATTTGTTGCATGAACTTTTTGTTTCTTTAAATGAATAATTCAAGATATTTTAATCACATGAACTAATATTATCCAATATCGGCAATTTAGTCCTCAGTACTCAGTCTCCAGTATTAAAAAAACTGTTGACTGCATACTGTTGACTACTAAATTTTAATATAACCCAAATTGAGCGATTCTCGCTCACGATTTAGTTCTTGTAAGTATTTCACTGCACTTTGTTTGTGAAACACTACAATCTCTACATCGGGGTTAACTCTAAGTAAAGCGCTTGTTCGCTATGCTCCAATCGCTCAACTTAGATATAAATTACACAAATACATGTACTTACTTTAATTAATTTTAAATCCTTTATTTCACTTCAATTTTATGAACAGCAACTCCTGAATTAGATTTCAATTGTATTAAATACAAACCCTTTTGAAGCGAACTTAAGTTTAGCTTCGTTTCAGTAATAAAACTATCCCTTAAAATAATTTTTCCCGATAAATCAGAAACCATTACCTTAACTTTTTCATTACTGTTGAGCACTTTAATATTTAACATTCCATTGGTTGGATTTGGAAAAATACTAGCATCCAATAAATTGATATTTTCAAAAATTGAATTTCCCGATTCAATTATCAAACCATTTGAGTTATTGCTCATTATGGCATCTCCAGCTACAGAAACAAACCCAACAATATGATTATCAATATTCTCATCCAAATCAACATTTTCTAAAGTATATGTTTCAATACCGCCCGGAATAACAGTTGTTGAAACCTGATAATTTGAAACAACTCCATTATTAATTGAAGTATTTAATTCATAGCCATCAAGTGTAACATTTCCATTATTTCGTAATTCAAATGTAAGGTCATAAACACCATTATCTTCATTAACAGGAACTGCTGATACAGCAGACACCTCCATATCAATAAAATCGCCAAATGGCTCATCCGATTCCATAAATAGATAACTATAAATTCTATAGAAAGGCTCAGTATGCGAACCATCGTTATATCCAGTATTTAAAAGGTTGGTGTAATCCTCTAAAACATAATCGAAAATCATTTCATCACCAGCAGTAAGCACCTCGCTTAAATCCATCCAAAAAGGAATTACCTCTTGCCCAGGGCACCATCCGGCTCTTGCATATTGCCAGGTACCACTTTGTGGTGAACATGTATTTTGATCGCAATCGTCTTTCCATAAATGATGCGTAAACATATCAGTTCCGTTTACCCACATGTGGTGATCGGCAGCCATGAATTCAGCTGCGTTATTTGTATTTGCTTGTCCATGACCCGTATTGGTCATTCGTATATGTGCATTTTGTGCGTTTTCTGGAATGCTTACAAATTGTTCAGCTAAATCATAACTAATATCAGGATCGCCATAAACTTGTCTTTCTAATTCGTACAATGGAACAATTTGAGTAAAAGGCTTTTCAACTTCTCCCTCTTTATATTCTAAATCAACAGTTAGCAACCATCCCGATGCGCCCCAAACTTGAATAAAAGATTGAACTTCAACGCTTCCAGTTAATATTTGTCTAAAATCAGTTACATCAATAGTCCATGGTCCGCAAGCTTTTCCATAAGGTGTAATAAAACGTCCAATTTCATATTCAACTCCGTCTTTTTTTATTTTCACATTTCCCATCTGATCCCAAGGGTCACATCCGTATGTTGGACAAGCAAGGTCAATGTGAAGTAATAAAGAATCGTATTTTGAATTATCGTCAGGTAAGGTTAAACTATTGCTATGAAGCTGTCCCTGATCGCCAAAATTGTGTTGAACACCATTCATTAGTCTAATGGTATTTGTTTTTACAAAACTCAATTCCAAGGTATCGTTTGAATTATCGGTATCTGCTTCCCATGAAATGTATGCTTTAACAGTAACTTCATCTTCATCGGCTAAGGCTAAAAATTTATTGAATGTGTAGGTATATGATTCCCAAGGATCAATAGTGGTTTCAACTGTTTCAGTAAATACTTGATCGTTACACTCAACATTAATATTAAACTGACTTACTGCATTAAACGCCATGTTTTTAACTTCAATTTGTAAACGCTCGGCATTTGACCATGTTGGACTATTTCCTGGATTTAAAATTCCGGTTAAAGCCATATCATCGGAACTTAATTCATAACCATCAGTCCAAGTATAAGTGTCAAAATTGGTAAGAGTGCCATCATGACCATTTCCGGTAATATCGGTTAAAGTTCCAGATGTATCTTCTTCATCGAATGTGTAATAGGCAATCAATCCTGTTTCAGTGCCGATTAAATCAACATCCATGTTTTGTTGAATCTGTTCACCATTTCTTGCTAGGTTCCAAATTCTAACCTCATCAATTCTTCCATCCCAAACACGACCCGTAAATCCGGGGCATTCACCAATAATTAAATCAAAAGGCGAGGTATTGATTGGATTTGGCAAACCAGCTTTATATGCTTGAAGAGTGCCGTTTATATATAACCACATTTCGCCTTCTTTGTAAACCATTGCTACATGGTTCCACTTTTTTTCTTTCATTACTGAACCTGTTGTGGCTCCTTCCCATCCCGGCGTAACGGTTCCTTCTAGTCTTCCATCAGCTCCAGCTCGCATATTAAATCCACGCTGAGCTCCATCATAATCACCATCTTTATTAATAAGAGAACCTTGCCAAGCTTGATCTTTCCAATTTTCAGCATATATCCATGCTTCCAAAGAAAACTCTGTGGTAAAATCAAAATCGCTATGATTTGGTACTACCACTTTATCATTCGATCCATCGAATTGCAACGATCTATTTTGAGCATTTAAAATACTCACACTGCAAACAATTGCTACAATTGCAAACAGTTGTAAAAATTTTGTGCGCTTCATTTTAATATAGTTTTGGTTGTTAATTGATAATTAGTTTCGATAAATATTGCTTGTTTTTTGTTATAACTTTTACCACATAATACGATGGCTTTAAATTACTTGTATTTACTTGATTGTTAATTTCATTATGAATTCTTTGATATACAATTTTTCCAGAAAGATCATAAATTATTATTTCACTCTTTTCCTCAATTCCTATATTAATAATTGATTTGGCTGGGTTTGGATAAATGGAAATTTGATCAATGAATGCTTCATTTATTCCATTTGGATTCACTACCACTTCATCTGATAGTGCCATTGAATAATACCCGTTTTGAAGTTTAACATTATTGAAAATAATGGCTTCGCCCGATTTTATATTACCTCCATACAAAGGAGTAAAATCATCCTCAGGATTTGTTCTAAATAATAAGGTATATAAGGATGCATCATTTACGGAATTTAGAGCCTCTCCTGTTCCACTTGCATTGGTTAATTGAAAAACCATATCGGCACGTACATTGCTTGATGCATTGCAGTACCATGTACGAGCAACTCTTTGAGAATTTGCCGGTAAATTTGCCAGATCATCCGTTGAAATTCCATTTTCGTTATTGTGCCCAAGAATAGCGTAATCAAAGTCTTTTTTACTCAATTTTCCCAATAAATTCAAACCTTTATCAGAAATTAAATAATTGTATTGCGAATCATTCTTTCCAAACCAAATTCCATCAATATCATACATTTCGTACATAGTTTCATCGCCAACCGGAGCTGTTGAACTTTTCCATGAATAATAATCGGCTGTTTCATTTAATGATCCATTAAGTTCATTGACTGAATTGTCGTGCAAAACAGTTCCATCTGTTTCATTAAAATTGTAACTAGCTACCAACCCAGCTTCATCTCCTTTTAATGATTTAAACATTAAAGAATTAATTTCTTCTTCGGTATGGGCAACATTCCATATTCTAACTTCATCAATGTGACCAAAATATTGGTATGAATGATCGGCCCAGGGAGCATGACCAATTATAAATGAAGCATTGGTATTAACTCCAATTGGATTGTTAGTAGGTGTTAATTCAGCTGTTTTGACTCCATTAACATAGGTTGCCATTTTTTCGCCAGCTTTAAAGGTGGTACAAAAATGTACCCAAGCTGAATCTACTGGAACTGCTCCACCTTTAAGTTCATTTTGAACAGGATTAAAAATTTCAGAATAATTTTTCCCTACTTCAATGGCTAAAACATAACCATTATTAAATGGCATATTTGCCTTTCCTAATATTTTCTGATTCCAACCAGCATTGTAAACCCGAATCCAAGCTTCCATAGTTAATTCTGCACCCACTTCAAACTTAGTGTCGTTTCCGCAATCAAAAAAAACTGGCGGCTGTGTTCCTGCATTCCAAGTTTCATAATCAATATAAAAGCAGTTTCCTGATGAATTTTGAGAAAACCCTGAACTATAGATTAATAGCAAAGAAAAAAATAATAGTAGTTTGTTCATAGTTGTAGTTTTTAAGGTTTTATTAATTGTTCCACCATAAATTAGTAGTCGGTTTATCTTCGCCTTGAATTTTTATGGCATCTAAATAATTTTCATAATTTAATGACACTTCTGAACTTGGATAAGTTAAGCGTTTGGGTATTTGGTTTTCATTAATGGGATTATTATAATAATCGGTTAATACCGGATACCCCGTTCTGCGATAGTCAGCATAAGCCTCGTAACTATTTAAATAAGCAAAGGCAACCCACTTTTGAGTTATTATTAACTCCAAAGTTACATCTGGTAAATTATTTAAATAGCTTTCAATTTTCGATTCATCTAGCTCTAATCCAAACCTTTTAAATTCACTTCTTATTCCTTCTTCTAAATAGGATTCTGGTGTTCCTGATATCCAACCTTCCAAAGCTGCTTCGGCTTTTAAAAAGCATACTTCAGCATGTGTTAATAATAATCCAGGATTTTCAACATTTGTAAAATATTCCCCCATAAAGGAAATAAATGCTGAATCTTTGTAATTATCCCATTCCGAACTACCCGCTGAAACTAAGTTTGGGATTCCGACATAATCAGGCATTCCAATAAGCAAACTGAAAACAGTTGGTTCAGCATATATTCCAATTCTAGGATCATTTATTGATTTTAGATAATCCATAAAAAAATTACTGGGATGATTTTTACCATTATCTTGTCCTGTTTGAAAAATTTCAGCAAATGGATTTTTATAATCCCAGTTGTATGGAAAAAGTGCAGAGTGCTCATTCGTTTCAATTAATGGAAGAATTTCTAATTCATTGATAATTTGTTGTGCAAGTTCTGGCTCCACATATTTAATTCTTATAGCCATCCTTAAACGAATAGAATTTGCAAAACGCTTCCAGTTTTCTACATCACCTTTATAAATTGGGTCGGCATCTCCAAAAGATGTTTTTGTATTATCTAAACTTTCCGCTGCATTTTTTAATTGATCAAATAACCCCATATAAATCTCCTTTTGTGAATTATATGCTGGCATTAAAATAAGTTCATCTAAACCTTTTAATGCATCTGAATATGGAATAGCTCCCCATAAATCGGTTAATCTTAAAAAAAGAAAAGCTTGCCATATGTTAGCAATGGATGTTTTGTTAATTAATTCGGCATTTCCTTTTGTTAGCTTAACAACTTCATTAGCATTCCTTAAGCCCAAAGTGTATTGTTCAGCCCAATAATTGTCTTTTCCAGTAGGCATTTCGTATTCTTTACCTGCTTCCACTCCACCAAGAGGCGCCAAATGCATCATCCAGGAGGCAATTCCCCATTGATGTAGATAAACATCACTATTATAGGCACTTATTCCTTTTACTACAGAATAGGTGAATAATTGATTAACATCCGCTGTGGTTTTATCGTTTGGATTTGTATTTATTTCGTCAAACAAATCGCTACAACCAATTGATAAAATGCTTACTATAATTATTAATGTTTTGAATATCGTATTCATATGCTTGTTGTTTTTATATCTCGCAAAGCCGCTAAGTCGCAAAGTTTTTTCTTTCTCCATTTTCCAGCTTTCCAATTTTCCATTCTTCCTTATTAAAAAAAATTCCACGCAAATATTACAAAGTAAATTCTCGCAAAGCCGCTAAGTCGCAAAGTTTTTTTCGTTCTTCGTTTTCCAGCTTTCCAATTTTCCATTCTTCCTTCTTAAAAAAAGATTACACGCAAATATTGCAAAGTAAATTCTCGCAAAGCCGCTAAGTCGCAAAGTTTTTTCTTTCTTCATTTTCCAGCTTTCCAATTTTCCATTC
>JAEINW010000251.1 GCA_016342715.1 Salinivirgaceae bacterium
AATTCATCACCCTCACATATTGCAGCAGAGACTGTTTCATTATAAATTGAATTAATTGATAAAGTTAAGGTGACTACCGAATCACAACCGTTAACAGATTGGAAAGTTTCCACATAATCTCCTTCAACACTTAAAGATTGTGTTCCAAAAATATATGAATCACCAATGCAAATTGCGGCAGAGGCTGTTTCTGCAAATGTTGGATTTACATTTAGAGTTAAAGAAACAATAGAATCACAACCTGTTACTGAGGCAAAGGTCTCATTGTATTCGCCTGCTTCGATTAAAGTTTGCGTTCCAAATATAAATTCATCACCCTCACATATTGCAGCAGAGACTGTTTCATTATAAATTGAATTAATTGATAAAGTTAAGGTGACTACAGAATCACAACCGTTAACAGATTGGAAAGTTTCCACATAATATCCTTCAACACTTAAAGATTGTGTTCCAAAAATATATGAATCACCATTGCAAATTGTTGCTTCGTCGGTTTCTGCAAATGTTGGATTTACATTTAGAGTTAGCGTAACAATAGAATCACAACCCGAAATAGAAGAAAAGGTTTCTGTGTAGGCATTAGCTTCGGTGAGTTCCTGTGTTCCAAATACATAGGTGTCGCCTTCGCAAATTGATTGCGCATCGCTAGTATTGTATACCGGGTTTATAGTCAGATATAGGGTTGCAATGGAATCACATCCGTTTGCATTTGTAAGTGTTGCGGTATATGTACCTGAAGAGTTATATGTGTTTCCATTGGCATCCCAAGTATATGAAACACAAGAAGAAACATTTCCCTCTCCACTTGTATGACTATTTATTAATATTTTGGCATAGTCACTTTGCACATCATTACCTAGTTCACTACTCACTATACAATAATAATTATCTGAATTTGCAGGAAGCGTCTCAATGCTTAAAATTGCTGCCTTTTCTCCTGATATTTCACCGCCAGAATTGTACCATTGGTAGGTAATAGTTCCATAGCCACTTGCAATAACAGAAAGAACAATATCCGCTTCACCTTCGCAGGCAATTGTTTCTGCCTCAGGCTGTGTTTCTATTGCAGTTATAATAAGTTTACTTTGGTGAAAACCCTGAGTTAAGGTATTTGTTCCATCAGAAACTGTTTCAATAACAGCTTCGCCTATGGTCCAACTCAACGATACTGCTGAGGTTTCATTATGATCAGCACATGTAGATATTGTGCTTTGTGCATAGGTCTGTGCCATTAAAGTTATACCTAATAATAAGAGAACAAACTTTTTCATGTGTTTATTTTTTGCAAAGCGGTCATGTTTTACAGAAATAATTATCTCAGTCATCGATCGTTTTATTTTTTTATATTCTTTAATTATCTTATTCATAATTTAACTAGTTAAGGCGTTTGAACAAGATCGGTAGCTACCCAACCACTTGACGTATATAGCAGTGTTGCACTTTCGTATTGTCCTAGAGAAAAATCTCCACCACCAGGAATAGCAACATTATTGGAATTTATTTTATTGCTTGCATGTTCATTTACAATAACAATTTCTTTTCTAATAACAGTACCTAAAAAAAGGTAAAGACTTATGGTTCCAGCAGTAGGATTTAAGATAATAACAGATTTGTCTGTCACGTCATAATATAGCAATCCAGTAGAGGTAATATCTTCTTTATGAACCGGATAACTTACCGATTTCGGATACATGTTTCCAGTAACAATTAAATCCTGAAAGGCTGCTGTATCAGCAACTTCTAACTTTGCATTTAAAGGAGTTGCACCAATACCAACATTTCCATTATTCGCAATAACGGCACTTTCGGTACCTTTTGTGAAAAATTCTATTTGCCCTTTACTATCCGCATTATCATCAGCAGCAATTGTAGTCGACCCTGAGTTTTCTACCGAACCGGTTCCTGTAACATCAATACCCGTAAGTTGTGTAGCATCTCCAATATAAGCCATAGCTTGTATATTTCCCTGAACATCCAATTTCTCAGTTGGAGTATTCGTGCCAAAACCGGTATTACCATTGTCAGCAATATAAATAGCATCATTTACTGCTCCAGCATCAACTCTAAATGGAATCGTATTTGCAGTAGCATCCACAAAAGCAAAATAGTTTTCACCACCAGCTTCCATATCGTTAGTCTTTATTTGCCAGTCGTTATATGGAAAAGAACCAGTAGTACTTGTATCGTCAAATTTTATAAGTATAATATTACCTACGATCACCATAGTGTAGTCACCTACATTATGATCTATGCTTGCACCCTTTCCAATAACTAAACTTTTATCAAAAATTAAATCATCTAGAATAACCTGATATCCATTATTGTGAGTACCACCACCTTCGATCACTCCTGTGCCAAGGGTTTCGATTTCACCATTTTCTTTATAATAGCAGAATGCACCATCGTTTACCAAGGGATCGTAAAACAGCATTCCCGGTGTAGTACTTACTGGAATGCCATCGTACAAAACAGCACCATTAACCATAATACCTGCGCCACCAAAATCGCTGGGAACCGGGACGTTTATTCCTACGCTACCCGTATGAATCATGTTAGCATCAACAGCTTTCCACGCAGTATTCCCTTCAACAACAGCTCCTGCAGCAGTTCCAAATTCAGGCGTGCCAACTAAAGTTTTACTTGCAATATTTTTAGTTTCAAGATTTTGAAAATTAATGTCTTTAGTGATGGTTAAGGAATCAATTTTATCAGACTCTTCCTGAGTAATATATTGGGTTGGTAAACTTCCTGTAAGTGAATTATAATCTCCATCGAAATAACTACTTGGTAAATTATCCAGATCATTATAATCTCCCGAAAAATCATCGGAAACATCCTCGTCAAAATTTGATAAATCGGGTACATTACTAAGTTGATCGTATGACAGACGATTGACTGAATTTGCTGTATTTACATACTTTACAAAAGGAGCTACAAGCACTCTGTCGGTACTTAATATACGGGAATCTGCTTTTACTTGTAGAAAGTACTCATGGTCTCCCCAAGAAATGTTGTTTAGGGAGCCAACACCATTTTCCAATGAGCCAATGGTGAAAATAGCGGTTCCATTATTTGTGGTAGTTAATTCATGAGTTTCGCTAAAAACAACTGAGCCTGTTATACTTCCCTGCAATATTTCAACATTAAGAGTTACTTGCTGCGATAAAACAGGTGAGTTATCTTCGGCACGAACAATAACTTGGTATTGGATACCTTGCGGGATTTGAGCAATAATCTGTATACTTATGTACAGAAATGCGATCGTATATAAAAATCTTTTTCTCATATTTTTAATAGTTTTTTCCAATACAATACCATGTTGTGCCATCGAAAATGAAACGCGCGCTAGAGTTCGTTGCAAGTGTAATATCTGCAGCTGCAGGAAGCAATACTTTTTGAGTTCCTGTGCCATTATTTTTTATCACTACTGTTTTAGCAGAATTTCTATTTACTAATACTATTTCCTGTCCTGTTACACCGTTCTGAAAACCTTCTATGGTAACATTTCCTGTGGTTTCGTCGAAGGTTACTACTTGTTTTTTTAGCACATCATAATCGAGAGAAACATCTACAGTTGTTGTATCACTTTCAAAGGAAGCAAGTATCTTATTAATTTCAATATTACCTGAAACAAGCAAATCGCCAAATTTTCCTGTTCCGACAACCTCAAGTGCGTATGAAGGAGATGTAGTGCCAATACCCACTTTACCATCGTTGCTTATAATCATTTTTGTAGCCCCTTGTGTTTGAAATACAATAGCTCCAGTTCCATTCGCATCTGTATCGGCAGCTATGGTTGTTGTATCAACATTTGTAATACCACCTGTAGCTCCAGTAATACCAGTAAGCGCACTGCCATCACCAATAAATGCATTTGCTTTTATATTGCCATTGACTTCGAGCTTTTCAGCAGGATTTTCAAGGCCAATACCCACATTTCCATTGGCATCAATAATAAAAGCATGATCACCAGCCCCAGCCATTACCTTGAAAGGTGTTGTTTGAGCCGTTTCATCGCATATTGCAAAACAATTATCGCCCCCATTGCTCGATTCATTCGCCATAAGCAACCAATCATTTGAAGGAAATCCGCTGGCCGGATCATCCGTATCTTCAAGCAAAATACGTAAGTTATTTTCTTTAAGAATAAGAGTATTATATCCAAAGTCTTCGCCATTTACGGCATCAAAACCAATAGCCATACTTCCATCAATAACAAAATTGTTTTTTGTTCCTACACAATCAAGAGAATCTAAATATGATACCACAAACTTAACCGTATCCTTTCCAAGAATTTTTTCTTGAAAAATATTATTATAATATCTGAAAGAACCCTCACCCTGTGGGTTGTAAAACAACATTCCGGGTTTAACGCTTGTTGGATATCCTTCATAAAGAATACCACCACCCACACGAAGTGCTTCTCCTTGCAAGACTTGTGTTTCATGAATATTTGCCCCAACTTTACCTAAGTGGTACATATTTCCACCTGAATAGGTCCAAAGTGGCGTATTCCCTTCAAGAGCTGTACCCGCAGTGGTTCCAAAACCTGGAAAAGAAACCTTATTAGAATTTGAGTCAACACTTATCTGTAAAGAATCGAGATCTATTGCATGAGTAAGAGTGAGATAATCAATTTTCTCGGATTGTTCGGTAGTAATAGTTGTAGGAATATTTGAGAGTGAATTATAGTCGCCATCGAACAATGCAGGTAGATTTGAGAGACTGTTATAATTCCCATCAAAATCGTCTGTTACATCTTGATCCCAGTTTGATAAGTCGGGCGAGTTGCTAAGACTATTATAATCAAAAGTAGCTACCGAGTCAGCAACGTCGGCATATAAAGCATAAGGGACACTCATGAGTTGTTTTGTACCCATAACTGAGCCGTTTAAACTTACCTGCACAAAGTAAATACCAGTACTCCAGTCAATAGCTGCAATGGTTCCGGTACCGTTCAACAAAGAACCTATATTTATTTCGATCAAACCAAATTCATTGCTTGTAACCGCATGGCTTTCACTAAAAACAACAGGACCAGTATCGGCTCCTTGCAAAATTGCAATACTTATTGTTGCATTTTCTGATGCAAGAATTGCTCCGCTTGCATCGCGCAGTACAGCTTGATATTTAAACTGATTTGGTGTTTGTGCGAACACAGATAATGTCCAGCATAACGCCAAAATAAAAGGTAGTAGTGTTTTTTTCATAGTTATGTACTTTTGATATATGAGCTTGTTTCTTGTTTAAAAAATACCTTAGCCAATATAACTATCTGACCATACGATCAGTAATTATATGAACCGATAACTCTTATCTGTTAACGAAAAATTAGTTTGCTATCAATTTAGTCTGTCCATACAAATATAGGTATGTTATTTAAAGTAACTACTTTTCTTCATAGATTACGTCCAGTTATTACGAATTTGAATAAAGGGGTTTAAAAAGATATTAATACTTATTTGTGTTTATAAATAAAAAAAAGATGCTTATTTTGTCTCTTAAATAATGAGAGTTATGGATGGAAAAAATAGAGCAACTATTAAAATTGGCTCACATGTAAATATTGTACTTAAAGAAGATCAACGTTCGGGCGAATTAACCGAAGGTTGGGTAAAAGATATTTTAACCTCTTCGAAAAATCATCCTCATGGAATTAAGGTTCGCCTTGAAACTGGAGAAGTGGGAAGAGTAAAAGAGATATTACCCGATGAAGATTAATATAAAATGAGTATCGGATTAATGTCCTAACATATACTTTTCACCCTCCGCCTTTCGGGCAGCTACTCCTCCGAATTTTTGGGATCAATAGAGCGCTGCGCTTAGTTCCCTCAAGAGAGGACTGACTTATAGACTCGAAGCAGTATCCCTTTGAGAGCCAGTCGCAAATATCGGGGGGATTATAAGGGTGAATAATTACTAATATGAAATTTGAACACTGTTCAATAGTCTTTAAAAAATAAAAACAATGATACTAGATAAACTTGAAAACGCTTTTTTATACCAACATCTAAACGAAAAAATTAACAAAGCTTTTGAATATTTAAATTCAACTGATTTTAGTTTGTTACCAGAAGCTGTTTATGACATAAGCGATGGCATTTTTGCCATAGTGAGCGAATACAATTCAAAAAACGAAGCAGATTGTAAATTGGAGGCACACAGAAAATACATTGACATTCAATACCTTGTTGCCGGAGAAGAACTGATTGGGTATGCCTCGCTTAATAAGCAAAAAAATATTACCGAATACAATGATGACAAAGATGTAATATTTTTTGAAGGCGAGGTATCATATTCAAAAATATCGCAAGGAATGTTTGCTATATATTTCCCGACAGATATTCATCAACCCTGCGTGAAAATTGAAAAATCTCTTCCTATTAAAAAAGTGGTGGTAAAAGTTCCCTCTACTAAGTTAGCATAGTTCCGTATGTAGTATATGACCCGATTATTAATTCCAGATCCATCATCTTGAATTTCCTATGGGTTGGTTTGCACTTGTGTCACATCCTACAGTTAATACTCCATCAATGTTTTGAAACAATGCTGCAGTTGTGCTGTTTGTTTGGAAAGGATTTGACTTTGATTCAAAAGATAAGAGCAAAAAAAAGACCGACTTAAAAGACGGTCTTTCTTATTATAATTTAAAAAAGCTTATTTAATAACATTAACTTTCTTAATGATAGCCTCATTCTCCGAAGATATTCTGATGTAATATATACCTTCAGCAACATTACTTAATTCAACAGATTGTGTGCTATTAGCTTCAATATTATTGAAGTTAGCAACAACTTGTCCTTGCATATTAACCACTTTCATATTAACAGTATTAACATTCAAATTAAGAGCAATGTTAAATTTACCATTATTAGGATTAGGATATACAGTAACATCAGTAGAATTAATAACGTTATTGATTCCTGTTGCAACGTCTACATAAACGGACCAGTTTCTAACAGTAATTCCATCTTCAGCAGTAACATCATACACAACAGGTGAAGTAGACCAATCGTTTGGTGTTATTCCACTTACCTGAGCAGTTACTCCAACAGCAGCAGTTGCAGCAGTTGAGATTGTAAAGTCTGCAATTAATGCTGAAAAGTCTGTAGTGCCATAAGGCATAGTTACATGAATAGAATCATTTGCAGCATCAATATAAGAATCATCTTGACCTTGGATAGCATATGTTAAAACTTCAGCTTCAGAAGATGTAGCAACATCAACATAAACCGACCAGTTTCTAACAGTAACTCCATCTTCAGCAGTAACATCATACACAACAGGTGAAGTAGACCAATCGTTTAGTGTTGTTCCACTTACCTGAGCTGTTACTCCAACAGCAGCAGTTGCAGCAGTTGAGATTGTAAAGTCTGCAATTAATGCTGATAAGTCTGTAGTGCCATAAGGCATAGTTACATGAATAGAATCATTTGCAGCATCAATATAAGAATCATCTTGACCTTG
>JAEINW010000252.1 GCA_016342715.1 Salinivirgaceae bacterium
TGTAAAAAATCAAAAAATTGTCAAAGAACTATTGGATTATGGCAAAATTGCCGCTTAAAATTTAACGAACTATTGCATTAAATGCACAATCAATAAATAATGATTTTTATAATGTAAATCCAGGAAATGGTTATGGAATAAAATTCTGGAATAGCTTTAATTATCGCATTCAAATGGGCAATTCTAGTATTAATAAGTATGGGCCTGTTCAAGATTATTCAATAAAAATGACAATGAGTGATGATTCTGATCGTGGTTGGACATGGGGTGTAAGCAGCAAAACACCTATTGCGGCTCTAAATACAGAAGGAACGATGCAAATAAATAAAGATTTTTATGCTTTGGGCAATGTTGGTATTGGAACTACTTCGCCTAAAAATCCAGGAAATTTTAATAATGTTTTGCATCTTGCCGGGAAAACGTCAGCTTCATCGCAGTTATTAATTGGTGGTAATACTGGGACAAATGATTTTGTTTCATTAGGATATACAAGCAATGATTTTTATTTAAGAAACTTTGCGGCTGGTAATATTTACTTTGGAACAAGCAGTACTGCAGGGCATCCAGCAACAAGTATGACTATTTTAAGTAGTGGCAATGTTGGTATTGGAACTACTTCGCCTCAATCTCCGTTAAGTTTAGGAGAATGGGCAAGTGGAACAGCAGGAGCAAATGGTTGTACTCAATTATTGATTTCCGGCAACCATAATTTAGGAGCAAATTTAGGTGGTAAAAAATTAGTAATAGAGGGCTACGATAATGATGGAACTGAAGTATTCCCAATATTCGTTAAAGATGAAAATGAGTTTGTTGATTTTTATATTAAGAATAGACCATCAGCATCGCAATTACCACAAATGTATTTTGCAGGTAATATTGGTATTGGAACCAAAAATCCTACAGCTAAACTTACTGTTAATGGAAAGATACTAGCTAAAGAAATTGAAGTTGTTTCTTCAATTGCATCAGACTTTGTGTTTGAAGATGATTACAAATTACGTTCGTTGGAAGAAGTTGAGAATTTTGTAAAAGAAAACAAACACTTACCTGAAATACCATCGATGTATGAATTTGCAGAAGAAGGCCAAAATATTGGTGAGATGCAAGATCTTTTATTAAGAAAAATTGAAGAACTTACGCTTTATATGATTGAGCTTAAAAAGGAAAATGAAGCAATTAAGCAACAATTGAATAATTAAGGATTATTAAATATGAAATATTATATATTTTCATTGATTTTAATGGGATTTATTTCGATTGCTAATGGTCAGAATAATTACCATAGTGTTGAAAATTTAGTTCCTAATCCAAGTTTTGAAGTAGTATCTTCTGGTTGGATGATGAGCACTGGATCATATATTTTCAGAGAGCCCACAAATGTTCCTGATAATTTATATGGGTCACAATCTGCTGCAGATGGAAAGGCTTATGGTTTTTTGTACGATTATTATGGTTTTGAAAAAGATCATATTGCAGTAGAACTTATTGAACCATTAATTTCAGGAGTGCGATATCAAATATCGTTTCAAGCTTCCTTAATTGATGGAAATCAGGAACTTGACCCTGAAAAGTGTAAATTTAAAACCAATTTTTACGATGATTATAATTATGCCCAAAATAAACCACAGGGTGATAAAAGTGACGATGAAGATTGGAAAGTAACGGATGAGACTAATTGGAAAACCAAATACTATGAGTTTACAGCCGATGATACATACACGCATTTTGTAGTGCAGTTGAGAACTCAACTTACGAATTCAGGAGTGTATCTTGATGATTTCAAAATTACTGAATGTGCATATAATTCATGCAGTCAAACCAAAGGTATTATTAGCGCAAATTATGCAAACTATAATAGGTTTGGAATAACTAATATTAGTAATGTTTCTAGTATTCGAGATATTCAAATTTATTCGAGGAATGGTCCATTAGTAGCTACTGAAGAAAATGCTTATAGCGTAAATGGATTTAAAGAAAATTTTTATCTTGCAAATCATGGGTTAGCTCCAGCATATTACACTGCCAAATTCACCTTAGGCAATGACTGTTTTGAGGATAAAAAGGCCGTTGATTTTCTAGTTGTTGGAACAGGTAATGATTATTATACAGAATCAAGACATGTTTACTCAGACATTAGAATACCTAAACCAGAATGTGCTGATAATATAAATTTAAGAAGTGGTACATTAACTGATGATTTTCCTGTGGTTGCTTTAAAAACAATAACTACGACAGGAGATTTGATAATACCATCAACTCTTCAAGATTTTGAGTTTGTTGCAGGAACCAATATTAAATTCAAACCGGGGTTGAAAATTGAAAATGGAGCAGAGTTTAGGGCAATAATTGATAGCCGCCGTTCTTTGAAATCAGGTGGTAAAAAAAGTGATTATACGCTTTCTGATTGCGGAAGTGAGATTGAAGAGAATCTTTTATCTAATAATTCTGATGAAGAATTTAGCTTTAAATTATATCCAAATCCAACAAACGGGGTATTTCAAATTCAATCAAATGCAAACAATAATGAGATATCGATTGAAATTTACAATTCAATTGGAAATAGAATTTTACTTGAAACAAGTAATGAAAGCAATTCCACTATAGATATTACTTCACATCCAAAAGGAATATATTTTATATATATAAAGGATACTACTGGAGAAATAGTAAAGAGTAAGATAATATTGCAATAATAGTATTAAAGAGGTAGTAAATAGCTACCTCTTTAATAAATAGATAAAAGCCATGATAAAGAATTTTAATTATAGACTATTATTTTTAATAGCATTAAGTTTATGCCATATCTCGGGAATATTTGGCCAGGATTATTACTATAATAATACTAAAAAAATATTTCTAACAAAGAGTAAAGATATTGTTATTGTTAATTTATTAGGTGGAGATGATAAAAACCTGAGAGAAACTTTTATTAATAACAACCCAGAACTTAGTATTGATAAAAAAACTAATGATATAAATTTGGATTTCTGTTTTATGGATTTTGATAATTCAATTTCTTTATCACAATTAAAATCAAGAAATAGAAATGTTTTAATAAATCAAGCGTATAGAACAGTCGACGGAACAATTCAAGGCTTTACTGATGAATTCTTTGTCAAATTAAAACCCAATAGCACGTATTCAGAGGTAAAAGATTTTTTTAGAAAATATCAGGTTGAATTTGTAAGGAAAAACGATTTTAATCCTAACCTTTTAGTTTGTAGAGTTGTAAATCTTTCGCAATTTTCGATTTTAGAAATAATAAATATTTTTCATCTTTCAGGTATTTTTGAATATGCTGAACCCATATGGAAAAGAAAAAAGATCCAAAAAGATGTTTATGATGAACTATGGGAACGTCAATGGTCACTTGAAAATACCGGCCAATGGGATGGTATTCCAGGTGCTGATATTAGTATGTTAGAAGCTTGGGAAATTACCAAAGGTAACAGTGATATTATTGTTGCTGTTTTAGATCAAGGAGTAGATCTTGATCATCCTGATTTAATTGGAAGTTTAATTCAAGGGTATGATGCTACTGGTCAAGGAACAGAGGGAGGTTATTCGTCTATTGATAGACATGGAACACAATGTGCTGGAATAATAGGAGCCAAACATAATAATATTGGTATTGCTGGCATTGCACCAAATTGTAAAATAATGCCTATAAGAATTAGTAGTGGCGATATTTGGGATGATCAATGGCAGGTTAATGCAATATTGTATGCAAAGCAAAATGGTGCCGATATTATGAGTTGCTCATGGGGCGGTGGTTCTCCATCAACATCAATTACTAATGCTATTAATGATGCTGCAATTCATGGAAGAGATAATTTAGGATGCTTGCTATTTTTTGCTGCGGGAAATGAAAATTCAAGTGTAATCTATCCAGGTTATTTAAGTAATGTAATTGCTGTAGGAGCTTTAAGTATGTGTAATCAACGTAAAAGAAGCAGTGATAAAAAATCAGAGGTTAATGATGGTGTTGAAACAGATCCTGCAGGGGTAACTTGCGATGGTGAAAAATGGTGGGGAAGTTCTTATGGACCAACTCTTGACATAAGTGCTCCAGGTGTTATGGTCCCATCATTAGATATTGATGGAGAAACAGCACTATTTGGGGGCACATCTTGCGCAACGCCTCATGCTGCAGGGGTTATGGCATTAATTCTTTCAGTAAATCCTTGCTTAACTCAAATTGAGGCTAGACAAATACTGGAATTAAGTTGTGATAAAATCAATACTACATCATACTGTTACAATCACACATCAAATCATCCGCATGGGAATTGGAATGAAGAAGTAGGATATGGAAGAATAAATGCATATAAAGCTCTTAAATATGCTTTTACAAAAGAGATATCATTTAACTCAAATGCTGTAACTACTATCACTTCAAGTGATGAGACTAAACAGGTTAATTTTCTTGGCGGTTGTCAATTAGTTGCTTCTGGACATTATTTTACAAATATGTCTACTATTACTAAACGATATACTTTTCCCAATACAATTAATCCTATTGTTCTTGGATCAACAAATGGAATAAGCGCAGCAACAGATAATAATGGAAATTCTTATTTTTCTGTAAAAGAACTTACTTCAAACTCAGTTACAGTTCAAACGTATACATATTCAATCCTTAATTCAAATGCTCAACATATTGGTTGGAAGCCTTGTCAACCATCTGATATAGAATTCAATATTGCTGTTTTAAGTGATATAACTCCAAATGAGAAATTGGAAAATACTATTATAAATACCACAAAAAATGTAAGAGTTGAAAATAAAATATTTACAAAAGATAATGTAATAATAGAAACAAGTGGCAACGTTACACTTATTGCGGGCAATAATATTCAATTTAATCCAGGTTTTCATGTAAAAAATGGGGCAGCGTTAATATCAAAAATTCAACCATATGATTTTACAAATTGTAATAAATCCAGATTTGGCGATATGACTACAAACGAAATTCCATATTTTGATGAATCTGAATTAATTGGATTAAAGAGTGCTACTATTATTATGGATGTTGAAAATGTTAGTAGGATACATAGCACAGATGAAAAAATGCAGATCTATCCAAATCCTACAAATGGAATTGTTAAAATAGAAACAAAGGATAATGTCGAATATACTTATAGCATCGTTTCTATTAATGGTCAAATGAAAGAGGCGAAAAATAACAATATTGGCATATCAACAATTGATTTAAGCAATCAGGAAAAAGGTATTTATTTTATTGAAATCCACAAAGGTGATGAAATAATTAGAAAGAAGATTATTAAAATGTAATACTAAATAAAGCTTTATAAATTAAAGAGGCTGGCTGATGTTGGGCTCTTTTCTTCAAAAAATAACACTACTTAACTATTCGTGCCACGACTTTTAGTCGTAGTACGAATTTGTTTAAATTCAATTGGAAATAGAATTTTACTTGAAACAAGTAATGAGAGCAATTCAACTATAGATATTTCTTCAAATCCAAAAGGAATATATTTTATATATATAAAGGATACTTTTGGTGTTATAGGAAAGAGTAAGATAATATTGCAATAATAATAAAGAGGTAGTAAATAGCTACCTCTTTATATTAAAAAAATAGAACTAATGCCAATAATAATTAGTATTGGTGATAATTGGGACGATAAATTGCAAGTAAATGCTATATCGTATGCAAAAGAAAATGGTGCCGATATTATGAGTTGCTCTTATTGAGGTGGTAATCCATCAACATAAATTACAAATGCTATTAATGATGCTGCAATATATGGAAATTGTAAGCATGCAGAACAACTAATACATAGAATATGAAAATAATATTTTTTAGTTTTTTAATTATTTTGACAGTTAAATTGTCAGCCCAGACTTATATTAATCCAGCAGCAACATATTGTGTTAAGTTGGGATATGAATATAAAACAGAACTTGATAATAATGGAAATATGATTGGGTATTGCCTTTTGCCTAATGGAGAGATTGTTAATGCTTGGGATTTTTATTGGGGTAAAGTAGGTGAAGAATTTTCATATTGTAGAAGAAAGGGGTATGATATTGTCAATAAAAGCATTGAAAGAGACGGTTATGTGATTTCGTGCCCATATTGTGTGACAAATTTTTCAGAAAAATCTTCAGGAAAAATTTCTGATTTTGATGAAATTCCGATGTTAGACTTAATGGAGAAAAATGGTGACACTTTGGTTTCTAATACTATTTCCAAAATGGAAATATCTACATATAGTCAGAACAGCCATAATACAACATCTCCTAAATTGTTAAAACCTTCTACTTCTTATCCTTTGTCTTTTGATTGGCGAAATTATAATGGACATAGTTATATAGAAGGGGTACGTGATCAAGGACAATGTGGCTCATGTTATGCGTTTGCAGCTGTCGCAAGTGCCGAAGGAGCATATAATAAGGCTACACATCTTGTCGATAATAATTGTATTGCTTTTTCTGAACAATTCATAATGTGGTGTCTTTCCAGTAAACCAGAATATGAAAGTCTTTTTTTTGGTTGCGAAGGAGGCCTTGATTATAGGTTATTATACTTAGAAGCTTTAACAAAATATGGTATTTGTAAACGAAATGAATATAATCCTGAATATTCCACATCAATGCCTTCTGAATGCACTCATTGGAATGATCCAGTTGGTAAGTTATCATCAGTACACCATATTGCTTGTAATGATATTGATGCTATAAAGGACGCTATTATTAATCATGGTGTTGTTTTTGCGCTTGTAAATGCTTCAAATTTTTCTGGATGGAGTTCCTCAAGTGGAATTTATTCTGATAATTTGACAGAATGCCTAGACCTTGAACAATGCTTTGAATCAATAAATCATGCAGTGGGGCTTGTAGGATGGGGATACGACGATTCAAAAGGTAATTACTGGATAATGCGTAACTCTTGGGGGGCAGGATGGGGTGAAAATGGTTATATGAAAATTGCTGTAAAGTCAGCTCACATTGGATGCGGTGCTTTTTATTTTAAAACAGATCCTTGTATATTTCAGAGTCAAGAATCCATTATCGAAAGTACAATGAATATTAACTCCGGAGAAAATGTTTCACTTATTTCTTCAAAATCAATACACATAAATCCAGGCTTCAAGTCTAGTAATGGAAGTCATTTTCATGCTTCTATTCAAAATATAACTCCACAATCTCCAACAATAATTTCATTTACAAACAATATACAGATTGCTGAACTTAGTATAAACAGTGAAGCTACAGAAACTTCAAATATTAGTATGATAAATACTAATATCTATCCAAATCCTACAATTGGATGTGTAAGGTTAACTGGTGGTTTGCTCCCCTATAAATCGGACTTTTTAATAGATTGTTAAACAAACTTACATTTTTCGTTCTATATTTGC
>JAEINW010000253.1 GCA_016342715.1 Salinivirgaceae bacterium
TTAGTGAGTTTGTTGCTTTTTTAGGTTTAAAATCAAAAGAGGAATTGAGTTTAGTAATAGGAAAGGATGGCATCGATTTATCGGAAGGACAAAAGCAAAAGCTTTGTTTTTTGCGTGCGGTGTTGACTAATCCGCAGGTGTTAATTCTCGATGAAGTATTTACATCTCTTGATCAAAAGGATATAAACTATATGTTTGCTTTGTGTGAGAAAATACCTTTTGTGTTTGTTGTAAGTCGAAAACCCGAAGTAATGAAATTTGTTACCAAGCACTTATTTATTAATGGAGGACTTATTGAGGCGCTAAATTTATAGCGTTTTATAAAAAAGGCCAGCAATTTCTTGCCAGACCTTTAATATTATGAATTGGAATTTAAGTTAATTCGTTTGTATCACGCCCCATTCGTTTATATAAAATCCGGTTTTCGAAAATGGAATAATTTCAGGAGCAATCAATTCATTGTTTTGCAGAGTAGCTTCAATAACGTAAAACAATCGGTTTACATTATCTGGAGTTTTGGAAAATGAGATTTCAATCACCCGATTTATCATTGCCTTTTGTTGAGGGAAAATACTGTAATATTTTGATTCTGAAAGCAAAGGAATCCAATACGCAATAAAATCGTCAATTTCATTATTATTGAACCCATATGCCAACATATTATTTGTGAAAAATTGGTTTAAGTTGTCTTTGGAAATGCACCAACCTTGTTCTTCTTGCCAAATGTGGGGCTGTTTGCTTTCATAAAACAAATAATCATAGGCTCCATTAATTTGGCCGCCAGATTCTACCGTAATACACCATCCTGAATCATATTCGGGAATAGATGTAACTAGCTCACCCCCTTTAGGAAAACTCAAATTAACGCATAAATCAATGGTTTCTTCAGGGTAAATATAAATGTTTGGTTTTTCAACCATCGACCAGTTATCAATTGTATCTATAAGCATATCAGATTTATCACCATTATAGGCTGTTAGTTTTACTATATATGGAAAATTATCATTATAGGAATGTGTTGGGTTTTTTTCTTGCGATGTTGTTCCATCGCCAAAATCCCATAAGTAAGAGTCAGAATTTTTAGAACAATTTGTAAATGGTATATCAATTGGTAATTTATAGTCGTCGGGTATTTCATAGGAAAAACATGCGGTTGGTTCCAAATCATTATCTTTTTCACAGCTAACTAGTGAAAATAAAAAAGCAATGATAATTAGATATAAATATTTCATAATAACTTAGTATTTAGATATTTAATTTAAAATCACGCCCCATTCGTTTACATAAAACCCGGTTTTCGAAAAGGGAATAATTTCAGGAGCAATCAATTCATTGTTTTGCAGAGTAGCTTCAATTACGTAAAACAATCGGTTTACATTATCCGGATTTTTTGAAAAGGAGATTTCAATCACCCGATTTATCATTGCCTTTTGTTGAGGGAAAATACTGTAATATTCTGATTCTGAAAGCAAAGGAATCCAATATTCAATAAAATCATCAATTTCATTATTATTGAACCCATATGCCAACATATTATTTGTGAAAAATTGGTTTAAGTTGTCTTTGGAAATGCACCAGCCTTGTTCTTCTTGCCAAATGTGGGGCTGTTTGCTTTCATAAAACAAATAATCATAGGCTCCATTAATTTGGCCGTCAGGTTCTACCGTAACACACCATACTGAATCATATTCGGGAATAGATGTAACTAATTCACCGCCTTTAGGAAAGCTCAAATTAACACATAAATCAATGGTTTCTTCAGGGTAAATGTAGATGTTAGGCTTATAAACTAATGTGAAATTCCAGATGGTATCTGTTTTTGTATCAGAAAAGTCTCCATTATATGCCGTAAGTTTTGCTACATATGGAAATTCATTTCCATAAACATGACTTGGGTCGGTTTCGGTTGAAGTTTCTTCATCGCCAAATTGCCATAAATATGAAGTTGCATTTTCCGATTTATTGGTAAAATGAACCTGATTAACTGGACCTTGAACTGTAGGTAAATACGTAAAATCGGCAGTTGGTTGGATGCCGTTTTCTTCTTCGTCAGGGTCGCAACTGAAAAACACAGCCATCACCAACAAAATAGGGAGTACTAATTTTTTCATTGTTTGGTAATTTAAAAAGTTTATAATTTAGTTAAGTATATAAGTACATGACGTAAGCTTTGTGAAAAGGGTTGCTATTTTTGGGATTGATTAAATTCAAGTACTTTTAATTGATGATAACATGCAGTGAATGTTAAGGTTATGTATTTAGTTTTTTGCTATAAAGAGAAGTATTCTATTTATAGTTGGTGCTAAATTTGATGAATACTACTTGGTTAACATAGCATTGTAGGGATTTTAATAAATATAGATTAGCTAAAAACGGTAGTTTAAATATATTATGTTAAGCGTTAGTGAAAAAAAATCCAGCATATAAAGAGTTTTCTTAGGATTATTTATATAATAAATAATAGTTTTCTTCATTCATATTTAATTAATTTGCCTTGCTTTTAAAAATAATCAATAAAAAAATAGCAACAAACTGATTTTAATTACTTTTTAAAAATTGAATTAGAAACGATATATAAGTATACTTTTAGTTATAGATTAAAAGTGTAGTAATAAGATATAGAACATAGCTTTATGAAAACAGCACCTGTAAAAGAAAGGGGTGATCAACTTAAAAATTGCTGCATATTAATTGTTGAAGATGAAATATCATCGGATCATTTATTATCTATAATTTTTGGAGGTTTGTGTAAGGAAATTTTGCACGCAAAAACTGGAAAAAAAGCTGTTGAAATATGTGAATTAAATAGGGATATTGATTTGGTGTTAATGGATATTAAATTACCCCAAATGAATGGTTATGATGCAACAAGAAAAATTAGAGAGTTTAATAAAGAAGTTGTTATTATTGCACAAACAGCATATGCCTATCCAGATGATCGTGAGTTAGCTTTAGACGTAGGTTGCAATGATTATATATCAAAACCCATTAATAGAGAGCAATTATTAGAAGTAGTTGGAAAGTACTTTAAATAGTCAAAATCAATTATTAAATCCCACAATGTGGGTTCATATTAACTTCGTTTAGCTCCTTGCAGTCGGTTCCACGCAGCTTTCTGCGAGAAAATAAAAGTTCTACTATTTTGATACCTCGTATGCAACGAGGTAGTTTATAATAAGCATAAAATCTTTGGCAGTAAATAACTATTATTGTGTATTACTTTGCTGTTATTTACACCTGTATATTCTTGTTAATGTGTGTGTTTAGCTTTAATAAAACAATAATCAAATCTCTTATTTGATAATATTTAATATATTTTCTAAAAGCCGACTCGTCGGCTTTTAGAAAATCATATAATTATGAATTTAACGTATAGTAACTGCAATTCCTCCAGTATATAAGGCATATTCTTGGAAAGTTGCTTGTCCAAAAAATACAATAGGGCCTAATTTAAGTCGCGCTCCTGCTTGAAAGTTAATACTTGTTTTCTTTGTCTTAACAACAATAGGATCTTTTTCTGATGTTTTAGCTTCAAAATCCCCAGACGTTTCATTTAAAGAAATAACAGGATATGTTCCATAGAATCCGCTTTCAAACGATCCTGTATTAAATCCAACCCCAATATAGGGCTGAAAAACTGGAATATTTGCACCAACTAATAAATTTCCCGTAAATGATGACATATTCAATTTAAACTCTTGGTCATTCCACGATGTATTTGCATTATCTACTGCATCTAAAAGTTCAGGTGTAATTGCAAAATCGCCACCAGAAAAACCAGTATAAAATCTTGAATACGAAAACAACCCTGAAATTTGTAAAAATGGCACTTTATCTAAAACTGGAATCCATTGTTTAATATCATGTTTAACTCCTATTCCCCACATGCCAGTTTTTGAAACAGACATATTATTTCCAGGACTTACTGATAAAGCATTATTCAACAAATTGCTCATATTAGGAATAAAACGTCCAATTATTTCAGTTCCCTTTGGTAAACCGAATCCAATTTGAATTGCTGGCATAGCTGCAGCTGCTAAACCCACACCGTTGAATCCATTAAAATCAAAATCTGCCGAAACTGCACCATTCCCTGCCGTTAATGTTTTACTTAAAACAGGTGCAGCCACATCAGATTTTGCACTTATGGTTGGAATTTGGCCAGTAATTGGTTTAAAACCCGGAATACTAACTTCACTGCCAGCAACAGTAGATGCAGCATCAGGAATTGTAACAAAGGTCGCACTTATGGTCAAATCAAAGCCAAAAGCACTATGAACTTTAGCCGTATGTGCCCATCCACCACCTAAACCTGCTACCATTGCATTTCCGAAAGGTTCAACGTAGGCATTTGTATACGAATTTAAATCACCCATTTTAAATGTTGTTTGAGCTTTGGTTACTTGATTTGTTAAGCATACTACCAAAACAAATAATGCTGAAATTGTAAAAGTCCTCTTCATGGTATTTTGTTTTTAATTTGTTTATAATTAACTGGATAAAGCAAAAAATATTTAGTTCGTATTCAAAAATAAGTAAAATACTCTAATTTGATGGTATAATCATTATTAAAGCTTCATTCAAATATGTAAATTCGCACTATGCATCCATTTATTGATATTCATACACATAAACAAAAAACAGGAGGGTCTATCGAGATTCTTAATGTTGAAATTAAAAAAGATGATGCCAACAGAAGGAATATTTCAATGGGAATTCATCCATGGAATATAAATGATAAGAATTATGGAATTCATCTTTTAACTATCAAAAATCAATTGAGTCATTTCAAATTACAAGCTTTGGGAGAAATAGGTATTGATAGAGCTATATCAATATCTCTGGATGCACAGAAACAAGTATTTATTGAACAAGTTCAATTATCGGAGAGTTTCAACATCCCAATCATTATTCATTGTGTAAGGGCTTATTCTGATATTTTGGAGATTAGAAATAATGTAAAAGCTAAGCAAGCTTGGATTTTTCATGGATACAATGGGAGCATTCAAATGGCTCATCAAATTATCAATCATAATTGTTACTTGTCATTTGGAGAATATTTATTAAAAAACACTAAAATTCAAGCTGTATTTTCTAAAGTTCCACTAAATAATATATTTTTAGAAACTGATGATGCCCAATTAACTATTGATGTAATTTATCAAAAGGCAGCCCAATTAAAAGGTCTAAATATTGAATCATTAAAAGAAATTATTTATAATAACTACATTCAAATTTTCAATGAAAATACACATTAAATTACTTTTAATAGCTGCTATATTTTTAATTATCCCAAGCGTTTTAAAAAGTCAGGATTGTTTTAATCGCTACGACCTGCTTTTTGAAAATGGGGGAGATACCTTAAATTATGAAGATTTTCATAAGCGAGAGTTGCAATTTCTTGAAGATTTAAATGGCTGTAATGCTATTGACTTTTCAGTTCAATCTTTAGATGGAGAAGAAGTTATATTGTCATCATTTAAAGGAAAAATTGTTGTGTTAAATTTTTGGTTTACCACTTGTTTGCCTTGTTTAAAAGAAATTCCCGAATTAAATAAACTAACAGAACTTTACGATCGCGACGAAGTTGTTTTTATTGCACTGGCAAGAGATGAACCAGAAAAACTTGATGCTTTTTTCAAGCGCTTCGGTGAATTTAAATATATTATTTTACCTGAATCGCACGAGATTGCATCGCAATACAATGTAGTAGGCTGGCCACAAAGCATGGTCATTGATAAAAGCGGAAGAATATATAAATCATGGGCTGGCTTACACCATTCAGCGGTACAGCAAGCTATAGAAATTCAAAAGGCAATTGATAAGTGTTTAATCCAAACCTAATTACCAAGTAATAGTATAAATCCCCACTGGGAAATTACTTTTATTTTCATCAATTTCAACATCGGGCATCACCGATTCATTGGGTGTATAATTGCGCGATAGTCCGGTTAAAATTCCACGATTCACTTCAAATGGATAAGGGTTAATTATTTCAAGAATAACCTTTCCTTTGGAAACCTTCATTTTAAGAATTTTAATCTCACATATTTGCCCATTGCGATGATTTATTTCAAAAGCCTTTTGTAAATTATTTATGGCATCGACAAAGGTAACCACTCCTTCTGGAATTATAGAAGAATTAACCGCTTGTTTCCCTATTTCATATAAGCTACTTGAACCAAACTTTTTACCAATATCGTCGAGAGCAGCCAAGTAATCGTGGAAATTATACCACTTGCCTTGTTCCGGATGCTGCAGATTGTTGTTTTGCAAAATTGTTTCAGCAATATCACTTAAGTAATCTGGAAATCCTGTTATGTATGCGCTTAACGCATTGCCAGAAATTTCAACAGTTTTAGTGTCAATTTCAGCTATCATAGTATCAATTTGGTTTCGTTCTTAATAAAGATTAAGTACAACTTGCTTTAGTAATAGTAAGTAGTAACGTTTTCAAATATAAACTAAATACAAAGACCAGTCAATGCTTTCGTCCACATAATTATTACAATTAATATAATACAAAGTTCAATAAAAAGTATTTGTCAACCGTGGTTGAAATACTTATGTTTTCAATCAAATTAGCTTACTTTTGCAATCCTTAATTAGGAAATTATGAACACTGCTATAAAAGTAATTGGTTTCGATGCCGACGACACCCTTTGGATAAATGAACCTTTCTTTAGAGATTCTGAAAATGAGTTTTTTAAGCTATTGGGTGAATTTGAATCGGCAGAAAACATAAATAAAGTACTCTATAAAACAGAGATGCAAAATCTAGCTTTATATGGGTATGGAACCAAAAGTTTTATGCTTTCGATGATTGAAACCGGTTTATTAATAACAAATCATAAAATTACAAACCAACAGATTTCCAGGATAATTGAAATTGGCAAAAATCAGATTGAAAAACCTGTGGAGTTGCTTGACAATATTGAAAATGTTTTAATTGAATTAAGCAAAAATTACAAACTAATTTTAGCAACCAAAGGCGATCTGTTGGATCAGGAACGAAAACTGGAAAAATCGGGATTATCGAAATACTTTCACCACATTGAAGTAATGAGTGACAAGCAACCTGAGAATTACCACAATTTAATTCATCATTTAGATATTATGCCAGAGGAATTTTTAATGATAGGAAACTCATTAAAATCGGATATTTTACCTGTTATTGAAATGGGTGGAAGAGGAATTCACGTACCTTTTCATACTACCTGGGTGCACGAAGAGGTGG
>JAEINW010000254.1 GCA_016342715.1 Salinivirgaceae bacterium
AGGTTTTAACCTAATTTTATTTGATTTATTTTACTGATAATCAGATGATTATATTAAAATCTACCGAAGTATTGATTGAAAGTACTCACTTACTCCCTGCCTATCCGCAGACAGGCCTCCTTACTAAGGAGGGCTGGGGAGGATATTATTTTACAAATACAAACTGTGAAAACTAAAGTCGTAAAGGAACTAAGTACTCAGAATAATCAAAAAAAATAGCCTGCAAGGCTTATATAATTCAACTTAGGGCAGCGCCCTAAGAATTAGTACAACCATATGAACCGTCGCAAGCAAACATGTTAAATTAGTAGTAAATATCAATATGCGACGCAATTCCATGCTATAAAAAACGAGTTGCGTTTTTTTGCTTTAAATCAGTGATACTATATTTTTTTGAATTGAAAACAAATAAAAAACAAAAAGTCGAACTAATACCGAAAGCAAAGCGCATCTAAATATTGGATCTTACTCCCCCATTGCAGCGAGGTTGTTTAAATTATAAACTTTATCATTTATGACTGACCTTTTCAAAAAATTTAGCTTGCTCCACAACTTTTCAATATGATCCTAAATTACCATTCCAATACTCGGCAGGCTGATAAAAAATAGTTACGCCAATATCAACAAAACTTGCCCACAATGCAGGGACAAGCAATAGCAGCTTGCTTTCTTGTTCTATTTTCATGTTTAAATGCTTTGGATGTATTCGAATCAATTAATGGGTATGCTTTTCAAAAGCACGAACAATCTTCTTTACCAATTTATGACGAACAATGTCGGCTTCTGTCAGTTCCACAATACTAATTCCATTTATATTTGCAAGAATCCGTAAGGCCTGAATCAATCCACTATCTTGAACTTTGGGCAAATCAACTTGAGTAACATCGCCGGTAACAATAAATTTAGCGTTCTTTCCCATTCGAGTTAAAAACATTTTCATTTGTAACAAGGTGGTATTTTGGGCTTCGTCAAGAATTACAAATGCATTATCTAAAGTCCTCCCACGCATAAATGCCAATGGCGCAATTTGCACAATGCCCTCTTCAATATAAGTTTCTAATTTTTTGGGGGGAATCATGTCGTGTAAAGCATCATATAAAGGCTGTAAATACGGATCAATTTTCTCTTTAAGGTCGCCAGGTAAAAAACCTAAACGCTCACCTGCCTCAACAGCCGGACGGCTTAAAACAATACGTCTAACCTCTTGGTTTCGCAAAGCTCTTACAGCTAATGCTATTGCTGTGTATGTTTTGCCAGAACCAGCAGGTCCGAGTGCAAATAACAAATCATTCGCATAACTTTCGTTAACTAAATGCTTCTGATTTTTAGTAAGTGGTTTTATGGGTTTCCCATGATTTCCAAATAAAATTAAATCCTCGGGTTCCTCCGAATCCTTTTGTTTGTTTTGGCCTGCATTTATTATTTGAACCAAATCGTCGTGCGATAATCGATTGTATTTTTCTAAGAAATTAATTATTTCATTAAGCTTAATCTCAAATTCAGAAATATATTGTTCTTCACCAATAAGTTTTAATTCATGGCCACGAGCAATAATTTGAATTTTAGGAAAAGTCTTTTTTAAAAATTCGAGTTTTGAATTTTTTAAACCTAACAATTCAACCGGATCTATCCCTTCAATATGAATAATTTTCTCTGTCATCTACCAATATTATGTAATACTCTCGTAAAATTAAGTAGATAAAATTCAAATATGGTATCAATCCCTATTTTTTTTAGAATAAATTATACCCTCAACTTATCCTTTCAAAAACATAGGATTTGCATAAAATCGATTACTTTTGCCTTTGTTTAATTAGCTTTCCATAATTGTATGGCGATAATAACTTTAACCAGCGACTGGCAAAATGATGATTTTTATATTGGCGCTATAAAAGGTTTGATTTATAGCAAATGTAAAGATGTTCGGGTTATTGATATTACCCATAAAATCGATAGTTTTAAATATACGCAAGCCGCTTTTGTACTTAAAAACGTGTATGCGTATTACCCCGAGGGTACGATTCATATTGTGGGAATTAACAGTGACCCAACAGAGGAACAGCCCGCAATTTGTTTGAAAATTAAAAAGCAATATTTTATTGGTTCGTCGAATGGCATTTTTAGTCTTATGTTTAGTGAAAAACCTGATGAGATAGTAAAAATAAAGGAGTCGGATATTATTAAAAAAAGCTCTTTCCCAGAACTAAGCATGTTTGCTGAAACGGCTGCTATTTTGGCAAATGGTGGCACCTTAAGTGATATTGGCGAAGCCTACACGGGCAATTCACGTCACACCCAATTTATGCCCGTAATTGACGAAGGATTTATCACTGGAAATGTGATTTATGTTGACTCTTATCAAAATATAATTACAAATATATCGAGCGATATATTTTCGCAAGTAGGTAAAAATCGTAATTTTATAATTACTGTAAAGAGTGATTCATATAGTATTAAAAAATTAAGTGTTGGATATTCTGAAGTTGAAATTGGCGAAATGCTGGCATTGTTTAATTCACTTGACTTGCTTGAAATTGCCATGCGAAACGGAAGAGTAGCCGAGCTATTAGATATAAAAGTTAATTCACCCGTAACAATAAAATTCAAATGATAACTAGAATTGTAAAAGTGAAAGTGCTGCCAGAACATCATGAAGTGTTTGTAAATTACATGTCAACTTTTTTGACGCAAGCCAAAGAATTTAAGAATAATCATCACGCCGATTGTTTTGTTGACCTAGATGAAGAATTTCATTATCACATATATACCATTTGGAAAACTGAAGGGGCACTAAATAAATTCAGAAAGTCGGAAATTAGTATTGAATTCAAAAATAATTTATCAGGCTGGTGCAAATCGCCATATTCTGCGTGGACCGTAGAAAATATTTTCAATTAATTCTACTTTGATACTTTATAAATAAAAAACAGCTTGATCTTATTTTGCATACAGCCCTCCCAAAATTAAGGAGAGAGCTTAAAACTACTAAATTTTAACTTTAGCAGTTTCAAATAATCGAAGCATTCTCCCATACTTGCAGGGGAGATCGCAATATTGGTTGGAGAAAGGTGAAAATTAAAATCGTAAAGTAAAATAAAGGTTTATTATAAAAAAATATCTCTGCATATTCAAAATTGCGTATGCGTAAAATACATTTGAATGGAAAAACATAAAGAATCATTTGGCAGACTATTGGAGATTATGGATGAATTGAGAGCCAAATGCCCTTGGGACAAAAAACAAACCCTAGAAAGCCTTAGAACTTTAACTATTGAAGAAACATTTGAATTAGCTGATGCTATAGTTGACGATGACTTAGAAGAAATCAAAAAAGAACTTGGCGATTTATTATTACATATAGTTTTTTATGCAAAAATTGGCTCTGAAAAAAATGCTTTTGATATTTCTGATGTAATTGAAAGCATTAACAAGAAACTCATTTATCGTCATCCTCACATTTTTAGCGACACTAAAGTTCAGGATGCTAAGGAAGTTGAAGAAAACTGGGAAAAGTTAAAGCTAACAGAAAAAGGAGGAAATAAATCGGTATTGGAAGGTGTGCCGCGCTCCTTGCCTGCATTAATTAAGGCATATCGAATTCAAGATAAAGTGCGTGGAGTTGGTTTTGACTGGGATGAAAAGGAGCAAGTTTGGGACAAAGTTGCTGAAGAGTTTAATGAATTGCAGGTTGAGCTAAAAGAAAATCCAGAATCAGTAGAAGCCGAACAAGAATTTGGCGACTTATTTTTTAGTTTAATAAATGCGGCTCGTTTGTATGGAATAAACCCCGAAAATGCCTTAGAAAAAACAAATTTGAAATTTATAAAACGCTTTGCATACTTAGAAGATAAAACCTTAAAACAAGGTATTGACTTAAAAGAAATGCCACTAGTTGAAATGGAAAAAATATGGCAAGAAGCTAAAAAAAACGATTAAGAATAAATTACAACTAAAAAAAACCTGCTTTTAATAAATAAAGGCAGGTTTTTCTGTTTCCATTTTCTTTAACCATCTATAAATAGTATGGTATTTTAGTCCAGTAATTTTAGCAATTTCAGGAGCCGAATATTTTTGAGATAATTTAAAAACAGTAGTTTTTATGTCATTTTCATAACGGGGCGAAACTGAAGTTTTATTACAATAACGCTTACGAATACGTGCAATTGACATTTCAGAAACTCCGTATTCTAAACAAATATCTTTTGCAAATTCTCCGCTATCCAATCTCTTGGCAACTTTTAATGCTTCCTCATAAGATATAGGCGATCCATTTCTATGAGCAGGAGTACCTGTTAATCCAATATCTTTGTTTTTTGCATGTAAATCTTTTCCATCGCCCCATTTTAAATTTGAATAATGATTGTTGCTAATATCAACACTTAAATGCATTACAAATTTATTAGAAACCGGCTTTGGATTTTTCACATAGGCTTCAGCTATAATTCTATGTACGTAAAAATTCTTCTTACCAATATGACATGCCTTATATGCATGCGGCCCTTTTGTTGAATGTACCGAATATGTGCTAACAACTTTCCCCTTATATTTAATTATAGAACCATCTTCGTTAACTTCTACAATATCGGGTACTCCCTTTAGTTTGACTTGTTTTAAAATTTCCATTATTATCCCTTTTTTGCAGTCACAAATATAAAATTTGTTGGTCAATAAACACCGTATTTATTATGATTCTTTATAAAACTTTGATTTTTTTAGTTAAAAAATATGAAATCAAAGTTCACTTAACGGTATATTAAAAAATAACTATTTAAAAAAACTCTTTTGAATTTAAAACCCCGTTAATTTCTTCTATAAGTATGATTAATCCAAATTCATTATATTCAATATTTAATCCTTATAAAATCTCCCGGTTTAAATATTATTTCAAACTCAATAGTTCACCTTTTATAAAGTCCATTAGTTCGCGAATATATTCAGCTGAGAAATCGAATTTTATGCCCGCAGTTTTATATGTATCAGGTATTGGCGAAGTATAACCCATTTTTAATGCCTTCTTAAAATTTTCAATGGTTTTTTGCTTGTCGTGTTTAAAATTTTTCCAAATAGCAATGGCACCTAATTGCGCAATTCCATACTCAATATAATAAAACGGCACTTCAAAAATATGAAGCTGCTTTTGCCATTGGTTTTCTTTAAACTTGTCTAATCCGCCAAAATCAACTATATCACTACCAAATTCATTGGCTATTGAAACCCAGGTTTTTGTTCTTTCTTCAATGGTGTGAGTCGGATGCTCATACAACCAATGTTGGAATTTGTCAATAGTTGCTACCCAAGGCAACACCGTAAGTACATCTTCCAAATGCATTCGTTTGGCACGTTTTAAATCTTCATCATTATCAAAGTAATAATGCCAGTAATCCATAGTTATTAATTCCATGGTCATGGATGCTAATTCTGCAATTTCCGATGGGGCTTCTTTAAAGTTAACCAGTTCCAAATCGGCGCATAAATAAGCATGTACTGCGTGTCCTCCTTCATGTATCATGGTAATAACATCGCGTAAATTTCCTGTGGCATTCATGTAAATAAACGGAACATTACTCTCGTGTAAAGGATAATTAAAACCACCTGGTGCTTTGTTTTTTCTGGAATCAAGGTCGAGGTAACCCATGTTTTTCATCTCGTTTAAATACATTCCAAATTCAAGCTCTAAATCGCGAAATACAAAGGTTGTTTTACGAACCAAATCGTCTACTTCAGTAAAAGGTTTTAAAGCGGGCTTTAAATCAACATCCACATCTAAATCCCAGGGCTTTAATTCTGATAACTTAAGTTTTGATTTTCGCTTGGCATGTATCTCATCAACTAAGGGTTTTACATTTTCTTTAATGGATTGATGAAATTGGAGACAATCTTTTACTCCATAATCAAAGCGCCCCATGCTCCTAAATTTATAATCACGAAAATTCTCAAAACCCGCATTTAATGCGATTTTATGACGAAGGCCAATTAGTTTTGTGAGCAAGTCATTTATTTTTTCAGAATCTTCAACCCTGCGGTTATTTATTAAATAGTAAACCTCTTCGCGAATTGCTCTATTGGTATCTTTAAGATAGTTTGCCGCTTTTTGTAAAGTAAGTTCTTCGTTATTATAATTTATATACATTTTAGAAGAAATAATGCCAAATTCTTGTTCTTTTTGCTGCAATTCAGCTTCAATGGCAACATTTTCTTCTCTAAATATTTCGATATCTTTTTTGACTTCTCTAATAATTGTAAATAATTTGGCTTTATCAACCATATTAAGTACGGATTCGCTGAAAAATATTTTATCTAATTGATTGGAAACCAACACAATTTGTGGTTCAATTTCTGAAATAAATGTATTAAAAGCCTTTGAATAATTTTCATCGGCTGTATTACAATTCATTTTAATATAGCGCCAAGCCAGTTCTTCTCCTAATATAGCTTCAAGTTCACTTCTGTCCTCCAGCCACTTCCATACTTTACCCTGTGTTGTTAATTCTCGGTTCTTTAAATCATCAAAATAAGGTTTAATATCATTGAATGAATTTATTGTAAGATTTGTACTTACAAATTCTCTTATTAGTTTTTTAGCCATTTTGGTATCTGTTTAAACAAACAATTTATGAAATGTGAAATTATAAAAAAGTATCTGAAAATGAATGAAAGCACCAAATATTTAAAATCATTATTTAACATTAAACTTTATGGTTACTCTTATAAATACCTAAATAGGTTTTAATAAAAAAAACTAAGGCTGAAAGCCTTGCATAGTTTAGCTTGGGGCATCGCCCCAAGAAATAGAACCTACAAAGAAAAGGGTGCAAGCTGAAGTCTCAATTTGAAAAAACACCAATCATGCACCCAAATCTATTCTTAGAAGATCAGTAGATAAGTTCATATGTACAGACGCAACAATTATACGGGCTTATAATATGTGCAAATGCTGTCAGGAGCTACGCACGCTGACAGATTTGACCTGACAACGTCCGAAGGTCTTGTCAGCGTCTCTCTCTCGAAATGAAACTAAGTAGTTAACTACAGCCTCTATCTATTCTTTTTAATTATTTATCAATTGATGTTTGATAGTGTTGTGGCTTATACCTGATAATTACTATACCTTTCG
>JAEINW010000255.1 GCA_016342715.1 Salinivirgaceae bacterium
CCTTTAAACTAACTTTAAATCAACAATAGTAAGACTTATAGATGTTTTTACCATTAATTTTGTCCATTAAGCCATAATTTACAATTTACTAGGCATTCCCTTGACGGGATAATAGGGGTGAATTTATAGGGAGCACTTATATTCAATTATTCTAAAATCTGAAACTCAAGAAAAATATTTTCAATGGGCCAGTCTCCCTCATCAACATTAACCGCAGCAATGGAATCAATAACATTCAAGCCTTCAATTACCTGACCAAAAACAGTGTGTTTTCCATCCAGATGTGGGCAACCGCCTTGCGTTTTGTAAATTTTCTTATGTTCATCAGAAATTTCCAAATCATATTGTTGCTCGGCTCCACGCAATTCCCCTTCGGTATATTTTGTTCCTTGAACAAAAAAGAATTCAAATGAAACCGATCGTAATTCAGGATTATTTTCATATTCGCGCGCCATTGATAAGGCCCCTTTCTGATGAATATTCGTTTTACGCAATTCCGCTGGAATGGTATAATTTCCCATTTTGTCTTTAATGGCTTGTCGTTCCCTATCGTCAGAATCGCCTCCTTGGATCATAAAATTATTAACCACCCGATAAAACATGGTTCCCTGGTAAAAATTATTTTTAATTAGTCGAATAAAATTTGCACGATGCAAGGGAGTGTTTTCGTAAAGTTTTATTTTCATTATGCCTTTACTTGTTTTTAAAAGCACTAGGGTTTCCTTGTTTTTTTTATCGTATTCGCTTAGTTCTTTAAGCAAATTATCATCAGTTAGCGAAACAAATTTTTCTTTTGATTTCTTCTTTTGGATTGATTTTTTTAAAGTGGGGCTTTTAACATTTTCTGCTTTTTCCGCTTTCGGATTTGAACAGCTAACTGTAGCAATTACAAGTATAAAAAACAATACATTAATAACCCACCGACCTAAACTTTTCATCTTCATCACCAGCTAAAATACTTAAATAACTTTTATATCGAGATTTTTTTATGGTTCCGTTTTCAACAGCAAGTTTTACTGCGCAATTTGGTTCGTGAGAATGGGTACAATTATAGAATTGACAATTCTTTAAGGCTTTAAACATTTCAGGAAAATAATGAGCAATTTCTTCCTTTTCCATATCTACCATTCCTAATCCTTTAATTCCTGGTGTATCAATTATATATGAGTCCTTACTTAATTCATGCATTTCGGGAAAAGTGGTGGTATGTTTGCCCGATTCGTGGTAATCGGAAATTTCGGAGGTTTTTAAATTTAAACTTGGCTGAATGGTGTTAATTAAACTTGACTTTCCTATTCCAGAATGACCAGAAATAACCGATATTTTATCTTTTAAAAGTTCTTTTACTTCATCAATACCAATTCCTTTTTTTGCCGAAGTTTGAAAACACCCGTACCCAATTCCTTCATAAAGATTCATTAAGGCTCCCATCTCTTTTATTAATTCTTCGTCATATAAATCAATCTTGTTAAAAATGATTTTTGCTGGAATTTGATAGGCTTCGGCCGAAACTAAAAAGCGATCGATAAATTCAGGATAGGTTTTAGGTTTTGCTAAGGTTACCATTAGTACAGCCTGATCGATATTGGCAGCTAAAATATGTGCTTGCTTCGATAAATTAATCGATTTGCGAATAATGTAATTTTTACGAGGATGAATTTTTGAAATTATCCCAAATTCCGAATTATCATCAAATTTGAAATCGACAATATCACCCACGGCAATTGGGTTGGTGGTTTTGATTCCTTTGGTTCTGAACTTGCCTCGTATTTTACAATTAATAATTTCGTTGTTATCCGATTTTACCTGATACGAACTTCCTGTTGACTTTAATACCAATCCTTGCTTCAAAGCTTAAGTTTTAATTTTTTACAAATATAGTTTCTATTTATATAAAAGGATCATTCTAAAGAGTCCAATCACAGCAATTTTAACTATCATTTTGAATATGATGATGGTAGAGCATATTTTGCTGGCCAATAGCAAAGTCGCTTCCTTAATTTTAGGTCTGCAAATTAACTGGAGAAAAGTTATTTTTATCCTCTGCTTTCGCAAAGCATTGATACATAAATGGAGGTCAATTTTCTGTTTTATTTAATATCTTTGTTCTATGAATATTGAAGAAGTAGACATATCAGCCTTTTCACCCCATCTGTTTTGGGATGTAGATAAAATAACTCTTAATTTACACAAAAACCAGCGTTGGTTAATTGCTCGGGTTTTAAAATATGGGTTATTTGAGGATTGGCTTTTATTGAAGCAAATATATGGCATTGAATATATTGCTCAAACGGCTTCAAAAATAAGAGACCTATCAAAAAAATCTGCTTCATTTTTATCAGCAATCTCAGGTCTTTCTAAAGAAATCTTTCTATGCTATTCTACGAAACAGTATCAAGCCAACTTTTGGAACTCCTAAAAGGACTTCAGCAATTATCTGTATTTAATAATTTACGCCTGGTTGGAGGCACATCTTTAGCTTTACATATTGGACACCGCACATCCACCGCTCCTGATTCCACTTTTTACATGTGGTATTCTTCTCATTAAATAGCTGCTTAATGTAATTCATAAAACAACCGTTTAAAATATTAGGCTGTAATAACTATATTTGTTCTTTATTATAAAAACTTAATGTTTACTGCTAAAGACATAGATATTCTTATTAGTAAAGGAGAAAGTGAAACCCTTGAACTTAAAAGCACCTTTAATATTGATGTGCTTGAAGCTATTGTGGCTTTTTCTAATAAAAGCGGTGGAATTATTTTAATCGGAGTGAATAATAATAAATTAATTACAGGAGTCGAAATAGGTTCAGAAACCTTAAAAAGCTGGATGAATGAAGTTAAAACCAAAACAGAACCTTCAATTATGGTGGATATTGAAGAGCTTTCGTACTCAAGTAAAACAATTGTGGCAGTTATTGTAAATGAATATCCCATTAAGCCAGTAGCATTAAAAGGACGCTATTTTATTCGTAAAAATAATTCCAATCATCAATTATCCTTAGCTGAAATAAATAATTTATATCATTATTCCCTTCAATCCTCATGGGATAGTTACCCATATAAAGATGCAACACTAAATGATTTGAATATTGATAAAATACAGATATTTATAAAAAAAGTTAATGATGGTGAACGCTTTAAATTAATAGGAAACTGGCAGGAGTGTTTAACAAAATTAAAATTGATTCGCAATAATTTGCCAACTAATGCCGCTATGCTACTTTTTTCAAAAGACAACCTCCTATTGAATGTCCACATTGGCCGTTTTAGGTCGCCAACATTGATAGTTGACGACCGAATGATTCGTGGCGATTTATATGAGTTGGTAGATGAGACCATGAGATATATAATTAGTCAAATTAAAGTAGCGTTTGAGATTACAGGAAAACCAGAACGCGATGAAATCTTTGAATATCCATTGAATGCCCTCAGGGAATTAGTTATTAATGCCATTATTCATCGTGATTATACCAATTCTTCTGATATACAGATCAAAATATTTGACAATGCGATTACTATTTTTAATCCCGGTAAATTATATGGCGGATTAACTATTGAAGATCTAAAAACCGATACTTATCAAGCTCAAGCCCGAAATAAACTAGTTTCTGAAGCTTTTTATTTGACCAAAGATATTGAAAAATATGGGAGCGGTTATAGAAGAGTTAGAGAACAAATTGCGGATTACCCAACCATGAAACTTGATTTTATGGAAACCAGTGGCGGATACCTAGTTAAAGTGAGTTATTCAGAACAAAAAATCTCAATTAAGTCGGCTATCTTAAAAAATGATACCGATAATGATACCGATAATGATACCGATAATGATACCGATAATTCACAAAAAAGAAGACAGCAATTAATTGAATTAATCAAAGAAAACAATACTATTTCATCAAAAAATATGGCTACTAAGCTTAATGTAGCTATGATTACAATTAAGCGGGATTTGGAAAAATTAAAAAAAGAAGGAAGATTGACAAGAAAGGGAAGCGAAAAAAGTGGATATTGGGAATTAATTGAAAAATTATGAGCGATATTAACCGAAGATTTTCTGCATTTGGAATTTTAGTTTAAATTAATTGTGTGTTTTAGTATGCTTTTAATAATTAAAATTATAGTCAGAATTATAATGTGCAGGGTGGGTTTCGGAATAGCTGTGTGATTTTGATAATTACACCCATTAGTAAACAATACTATAAAAGAGGGATTAACATCCTTGAGAAAACAAAGCTCTTTTGAAATTATTCTATATGACTATCGTATCATTATCCTAATTTTATCTTAGTAATATTCACCCCTATAATCCTAATGCCATTGATTTAAGCTTTTTGTTGTTGGATATTGAATTAAATAAAATAGATTTAAGAACAAGGAACATTGATTAACGATTTAAGAAGTTGTTAATTCTGAAATCAAAATTCGTTAACTTCTCTCATGAGCGTTAGCGAATAATCTTTTTTCGATATTCAATGAAATCTTATATATAAAACATTAAATATTCTAAAGTAAATGGCATTAGGGAGATGCCGGAGGGTGAAAAGTATATTAGTAGTTTAATCCGATACTCATTTTATTCAAAACTATTAAAATTCGCTAATTCCGCTTGATCTTTGCTTCTTTCTATCAGGAGAAAGAAGGAAACTCAAAGTTTTAATTATGGCTCATGCCTTGCGCAAAATAGAAAAAATAAGTTTTTCTATGTCGTGATTTCCTCGATACGCATCTCTACTTTTATCAATCTCTATTTATTCTATTTTATCAAAACCTGATATGTTTTAATTATTCCTTCATATTCAATTCTACAAAAATACATGCTTGCTTCAATGGTGCGAATGTCAAATTTGTGCTGGTTAAAACCTTGTTCAGACACACCGTCGTATAGCACATTTGTTTCTTCCCCAAAGCCATTAAATAGCATTATGGTAACTTTTCCACTATAAGGAAGAATATATTCAATAATTAATTCTTCATCGGCAGGGTTTGGATAGGGTTTTATTTCTTTAAAACCATCTTCAAAAGCAAAGCACATTTTATCGTCATCAGGTTGTTCATCGTTAAAACCTACAAGTTTTACCGATGCACAAACATGAGTTAATGTGTTGTTTACTTTCATTTTTGTGGCAAATTCATAATACTGCGATTTTCTTGGCGGAATAGACAGTTCGGCATCTTCCTTTATCGTTTGTCCATTGCTTGCCGATAAAAATAATTCAGCCCTTGTTATTTCCAGAGTTCCCATGTTTTGGATATGCACTGAAACTTCAAGGTATCCATTCACAATTTTTGCATCAATAGCTAAAATAGCCGCATTTGCATATGCAACAACTCCGGTAATTTTCGATGAAATTGAATCACTACAAGCAAATTCGTTTTCAGCAAATAAAACAATTTCATAAACCCCTGTATCGCTATAAATGTGAGATGGACTGGTTTCTGCAGAAGTTTCTCCATCGTCAAAATTCCAAATATAACTAGAACTCTCTGGCGTTAAATTAATAAAATCGACATATAAAGGCACGGCTCCAAGAGTAATATTTGCTTCAAAACTTGGCTTTGGTTTCGGATTTACTGTAATATTATCAGCTAAGGTATCGGTGCAACCATACTCGTCGGTAATTATTTGTATGACTGAATAAGACCCTGGAAAATTAATGGTTAAATCAAGATTTGGCTTGTAAAATGCGCCGAGTGAATCAATAATATATTTCCAATGTTGAATCTCTGCATCCAAAACTAAACTATTGTCAAAAATCGATCCTTGAGAATTTTCACAAAAAACACCCGTTGTAAAATCGGCAATCGGTTTTTGTCGAACATCAATTTGCTTGCTAATGCTACTTGAACATTTGTTTATTGATTGATATGTTGTAAGCGTAACATTATATATGCCAATATTATCAAAAACAAAGGCCGGACTGCTAATGGTACTTGAACCCTCATCGTTAAAATTCCAAAGATAACTTACACCCAAGTTAAGGAAGCTCTCTGTTTTATCGCTAAAGTAAACAGCTTGTCCTTGGCAGGGTGCCCCATAGCTAAAATCGGTTTTTGGACCTTGTTTAACTTCAATTTGTATGGTGGTGTCATTGGTGCAGCCAATATTTGTAGTTGCCTGAAGGGTGACGTTAAAAAACCCATATTCCTTGAACACATATTTTGGATGATTGCTAGTAGATTCTATTCCATCGGGGAAAGTCCAAATCCATGAACCCACAATTCCATCAATGGATGAACTTTTATCAATAAACGCAGTAGAATCGTAAGAACATGCTATATCTGGTGAAAAATTAGCAAGTGGAAGATTGAATATTTTAATGGTTTTCCGATAGCTGTTATTGCAATTGTTGTCGCTACCAATTTCAAGTTCAATTTGATAATCGCCTGGAGCAGGAAAAACATGTTCGGAATTTTGAGAGCTTGAGAATTCTCCATCGCCAAAATTCCAATTCCAATAATTAAGAGTGCTGCCATCAGGAGACGTAGACAAATCGGTAAATACGGTGGTCTCCTTAAAACAGAAATTTTCTGCACTAAAATCAGGGTTTGGTGCAATTCCATTTATGCTTATGTTCACGGTGTCAACACCCACACACCCTATTTGATTGCTTACTGTTACAGAATATTCTCCTGAATTTGTTAAAATAATATGATCGCTGTTTAGGCCGTTTGACCATAAATAAGTTGACGCATATTCATATCCAGCAGTTAAATACAGTCTGTTGCCTGAACATATGGTAGTATCATTTCCAAGAGAAACAACTTCAGGAAATTCATCAACAACAACACTTATTGTGTCGGAATACCAAGGGTTTCCTTTGTTGTCTCTTATTGTCAGGTGATAACTATCAGTTTGTGTTATTGCTAGTGTTGATGTTGTTTCTCCGTTGCTCCATTCGTAGGTGTAATCTCCAGATATTTGAGGGTTCCAGACAATTGTATCGTTCAAACAGATAGAGGTGTCTGATATTTGATTAGGAATAGGGTAGGTAACATAAATACTGTCGCTGGACATGTTTCTAAAAATGTCGGTTACGGTAACAAAGTATTTTCCTGCTTTGCTGATGGTTATTGCAGAATCTGTTGAGCCAGTTGACCAATTGT
>JAEINW010000256.1 GCA_016342715.1 Salinivirgaceae bacterium
CTTTAAAATCCATTTTGTCCTGTTTTAAGTTGACTTATTAACATTTTTTTAGTCAACCTATTTCAGGACTATACACATTGAAAGTACAAACTAGCTCCCTCCTTCATAAGGAGGGTTGGGGAGGATAAACATAACAAAAATAAAATACCTGCTCAATTAATGAACAGATACTTGTATTTATTTTGCTAAACTGTTTGCTTTACTGCTATCTATGGCACCGAAAGCATTTCTGCGCCATCGGGGCGAAGTGTAACTACATTCTACCCATTTGAAAAGCAAATACCAAATAATTAAACCACAAATGTTAAATTAAAAGTACTCACTAACTACCTGCCTATCGGCTAATGCCATTGATTTAAACTTTTTTTGTTGGATATTGAATTAAATAAAATAGATTTAAGAACAAGGAACATTGATTAACGATTTAAGAAGTTGTTAATTCTTAAATCAAAATTCCTTAACTTCTCTCATGAGCGTTAGCGAATAACTTTTCTCATGAGCATTAGCGAATAACTTCTCTCATGAGCGTTAGCGAATAATCTTTGTTCGATATTCAATGAAATCTTATATGAGTCCAGTATAAAAAGCAATTGAATTAAGATTTTCAACATTTTTTACCCTAGCCCTAAAGGGAAAACGTTGAAAATCAGACTCCCTTTAGGGTTGGGGGAATGCTGATTTTTAACTTTTCCCGTTTTCGTCCCTTTTTATACTCGACTCTTATATATAAAACATTAAATATTCTAAAGTAAATGGCATTACCATTTATGCAGTAAAAAACCGGCATGGATGCCTGCGGTACGATTACTTTTATTTCTGTTAATGATTCCACTGATTCATGAAAGTTTTATTTGAATGAATTTGGCAATAAAACGCATTATTAGTTTCTTTGCCCCCTTAAAATAAGTAACATGATGATCAGGAAGTTAGCATTTATATTAGGCGTTTTTATATTTACAGTGCAATTAACTAATGCACAAAGAGTTAAACCCCTCAAAGACAAGGCGTTTTTGGCAAAACAACAGACCTACAGATCGATGTCAGAAGCAGGCTCCAAAAAGAAAAGAGTGTACATTCTTAACCTCGATGGTAAAAAGCTTGATAAAATTCCAAAGAAAATTGCCAAAATGGTTAATATTCAGGAATTATATATCAGAAATAATAACATTTCTGATATTCCTGCATTTATTTTTAAACTGCCTAATTTGCAAGTATTGGCATTGGGCGAGAATAAAATATCAAATCTTCCGAAAGAAATTGGAAACCTTAAAAATCTTGAAACACTTGATTTGTTTAGCAACTACCTATCGGAATTACCTCAGGAAATTGGACAGTTGCAAAGTTTAAAGAAACTTGACTTAAACTGGAACCAATTAATGGACTTACCAGAAGATATAGGTAATTTAAGCCATTTAGAAAAGCTTTATTTGGAAAAAAACAAACTAATAAACTTACCACCAACCATTGCCAATCTTACAAAAATTAATGAAATAAAATTGGCTGAAAATAAGCTTGAATCGTTACCCGAAGCATTTGGAAATTTTGTAGGCTTAACAGAACTTAATCTTGAAAAAAATGCCTTAACAATTTTGCCTGCTAGCCTTGGTGAATTAAAAAACCTTAAAAAACTAAATGTATCGCAAAATAAATTAACTGAAATCCCCAATGAATTGGGACAATTAGCCAGTTTAGAGGAAGTTAATTTATCAAACAATCAGCTAACAAAAATTACAGCTAATAGTATTAATATTTCTAGTATTGTTAGCCTTGACTTGAGTATTAATAAGATTTCTGTTTTTACTGCAAATATGGGCAAAATGAAAAACCTGCTAAGCCTTGATGCCAGTATTAATAGTTTATATGCTGTTCCTGCAAATATCGGCTATGCTTCGAATTTAAAAACCCTTTATTTAAACCGTAATAAAATTGGTCGGGTAGAAGGTTCCATTTCAAAACTATCAAAGCTTGAGGTCTTAGACTTGTCACAAAACCGCATTGAAAAAATTGATAAAGCTTTAGGCAATTTAAAAAGCTTAAAGAAATTAAATTTGGACAATAATTTGATTCTTTATTTTGGGAAACAGTTAAGTGGAATGTCTGCTTTAGAAGAGTTAAGCTTACAAAACAATCCAAAGCTTAACGATTTTCAGAAAAAGCAAATTAGAAAGTTCTTCCCGAAGACAGAAATTAAATTTTAAGTCAAAGCAGCCTTTTTTGGTTATTAACATCATTAATACGAATTAGTACAAATAAATTATAAACAAATAAAAATTAAAAATGACAAAGTACTTTATTATTGCCTTAGCAATTGCAAGTTTTAGTTTAATTGGAATAGAATCGCAAGCACAAATTGAAAAAGGTGATGTATTATTTGAAGGATACTATGGTTATAGCTTAGCCAAAGGTTTTTGGAGTTCAATGGAACGTGAAGATGCTTTGGATATAAATTACTCGGGTTTTGGACCTGTTGGAGCTCGCTTTGAATACAGAGCAGCTGAAAAACTAAGTTTGGGTTTGGATGTTAATTATCGTGTCTTTGAGTTTTCTCAAGACTATGAAGATATGGATAATGTAGTATATAGTTCAAAATACACATCAGAACAACTGAGAGTAATGGCACGAATGAATTTTCATTTTATAAACGAAGAGCATCTCGATTATTATATGGGTTGGGGAGTTGGTTATAAATATAGTGTGAAAGATTTTTCATCAAATGATGATAGCAATATAGAAGTAGAATGGCCAAACATTTTTCCAGTGGCATTCCGTGTTTCAACGGGTGTACGATATTTCTTTACTGAAAACCTTGGATTGCATGGCGAAGTTGGAATAGGTGGAGGTTCTTTCTTTAATGGAGGTATTACCTATAAACTCTAATTTTTTTACCCTCATATAAAAAAATACCTGAAGAATTAAATCCTCAGGTATTTTTTTTGTTTTAACTAATATAAAAAGCAACAAGCTTAAGGTAACATTCTCACAGCAGGCGCTGTGAGTTCCAATGGATAGTGAAGCGCCTGCTTCGCTTTTTAGGTAATTGAAACAAAAAACCTCAATGTTATAAACTTGCATCATACATAACAAGTTCAAAATATTCAATTTTTCAGTATATTTATATCAGCCAATATAAACAATGAAAAAACCTACACCTACAGAATATCGTCGAAATCTACCACACATTCAACCTCAAGGGGGAATGTTTTTTATTACTTTCAGACTATATGGTTCCATACCAATTTCGGTTTTAGAAAAAATATCAGAAGCTTATGAAATTGAAAACACCACTGATATTTCTGGCAAAGTCATAAAGAACTTAAAAACTATACAACAAGAAAATTATTTTATTGCAATTGATGAATATTTAGATTCTAATGCAAACGATACCTACCATTTAGCAAAACCAGAAATTGCCCAATTGGTATATGATTCAATAAAATTTAGAGATAATAGAGATTATAAGCTGGTTTGCTTTAGTATAATGAGTAATCATGTGCATATGCTTATTTACAAATTGGTAAAACCGTTGGATAGAGTAATGAAAGAATTAAAGTCATATACTGGGAAAGAGGCTTTGAAATTGCTAAGAAAGGAAATTGTAGCGCCTGCTACATTTGAAAAAAGTAGCGTAGCATCCACAGCGAATTCAAAATTTTGGCAAAAAGAATCCTTTGATAGAATTGTTCGCAATAAAATGGATTTAGCAAATAAAATTGCATATACAATAAACAACCCGGTAAAAGCAGGGCTTGTAAAAAACTGGAAAGATTGGAAATGGACTTATTGCCGACCTGAGTTTTTAGAAATGTAAGTATCGTGATAAATTCTTAGTACATAAGCTCACAGCATGCGCTGTGAGTTCCAATGGATAGCAAAGCCGCTTGCTTCGCTTTTTCAGTAACAAAAGCTAACATATTTTAAAACAAAAAATCTATAAATCACCCTTTCGTATCAATAACAGAGCATCCAATCGGATTCTGGCATCCCCGATAAGGGTCGCAAGGTTAGCTTGTTCATCCAGAGCAATTTGAATTTCATCGCGCCGAATGTTATTGTTTTTTTTATGTAGCGCTATTAGTCTACCAATTTCATGATCAAGCGTAAGACGCATTCTTTCCAGTCCATTTGATATTTCTGCAGCCCTGAGCGCTTCCGCAATTTCGGTGGCCGTGGATATCATATTCGGAAGGATGATATCCATAAGGGTCTCATTATCGATCAAATCGTCGATGGGTCCCGGTCTTAAATTTTTCTCGAAGTTTTCTACAGGATATAAATCTGTCACCTCATCTCCGCTATGGTCAACCACAACTCTTAACAAAGTTTTCGGAAGAAAGCGATCAACATAAACACTTTGTTCTCCCGCTGTTTCAAGAACAAAGAGCACCTCAAGCAGAATGGCAGGACTTCCACTTCCTCGCAGTACTCCGAAACTTGCACCTCCGGTTCCAGAACTCAATACCCTATCCATGGCGGTGTTTATCATGGGATGATCCCAACTTAGGAAACGAATCTCCTCGCGGCTAAGCGCTCGTTTTCTATCAAAAGTAATTGAAACCCCATCGTGCGGAATCGTTGGGAATGCCTCGGCGTTTGTTGGCGGCGGATGTAACAAATAGGTTCGGGGAGCAAGATCTTCCATCTCAACTCCAAAATGTTCAAATACACGAGTCATATATTTTTCCAGACACATATCCTGATCTTCTTCACGAATCTGATCAACTAGTTTTTCTGCAATTTTAGGACGAAAGGAATTCATTTCCAGCAGGCGATCGCGTCCGTTTGCAAGGGTCGTTTTAAGTTCTTGTTGATAAACCGCAGTTTCTGCAATTAATGATTCGAGTTGCTTTCCAGCATTTGGTGAGGAAAGGTTTATGGCTGTGTCCAGCAGCCTGTCGCTAAATAGCTGTGCAATTTTATTGCCGCCTTCAAGGTTTTCATTAAAGGCATTTAAACCTTCGTGAAACCACCTAATAAGCACTTCCTGAGGACTTCCAATAACAAAGGGAACATGAATATGTATATCTTCTAACTGGCCAATGCGATCGAGTCGCCCAATTCGTTGTTCCAATAACTCGGGGTGGAAGGGCAAATCGAATAGAACGAGGTGATGCGCAAATTGAAAATTTCTACCCTCGCTGCCTATTTCAGAACATAGCAGTAATTGCGCACCTGCTGATTCTGAGAACCAGGCCGCATTTCTATCTCGTTGGACAATTGTTAGGTCTTCGTGGAAAACGCCTACATTAAAATTTGCACGTTTATTCAAAACTGTTTCCAATTCGAGTACTTTTTCTTTGCTTCGGCAGATGAGCAGTACTTTTGCAGGATGAAGGTCTTTCATCGTCTGTAAAAGCCACTTAACTCTTGGGTCGCTTGCAAACCAAAAATGCTGCTCAATGGGAGAGGCTTCCGCAGTCTCAATATCCACTAAGAACTCTTTTGAAAAGCGTTGAATCCATTGGTCAGCTTCCTTTGCTGGCTTGATGGGAATCAAATGAGCCTTTCGCTTTGGGAATCCCTTCATGGCCGATCGGGTATTCCGAAAAACCACCCGGCCAGGACCATGCTGGTCAAGTAAATCCTCCATAAGATTATTTCGTGCAGAATCTCCACCTTTGGCTATCAAAGCCATTCGTTCCTTGCCAAAAATCGATGCCAGCAATTTAGTATCATCAGCCTGTAAGGATTTTCCTACAGAAAGGTCTTCAACAATATTGGCGATGGCTTTATGGTCCAACGATTCTTTTTTGAAAGTTTCAAAGTCAGCATATCTATCCGGATCTAGTAATCGAAGTCGTGCAAAATGACTTTCTACACCCAATTGCTCCGGGGTAGCAGTCAGCAAAAGCAATCCTTTGGCAACCTTACTCAATAGTTCAACCACACTGTATTCCCTGCTAACTTTGTCAACAGACCATTCTAAATGGTGCGCTTCATCCACAACAAGCATATCCCAAGGGGTTGATAGGGCTTGCTGTGCTCTAATTTTTGAACTGGTCAAAAAAGTGGTACTACAAATAATGAGTTGATTTTCAAGAAAGGGGTTTCCATCGGGAGCACCTTCTTCAATAGCTGTGCAGCGTTCTTCATCGAATATATGAAACCACATATTAAATCGTCGCAGTACTTCAACAAACCATTGATGAACCAACGAATCGGGCACAAGAATCAAAACTCTCGAAATTCGGCCATTTAAAAGTAAGCGATGCAGAATCAGACAGGCTTCAATCGTTTTTCCAAGTCCCACTTGATCAGAAAGTAAGACGCGGGGAGCATATCGTGTACTCACCTCATGGGCAATGTAAAGTTGATGCGGAATGAGATCGATTCGACCACCAACAAAACCATTTACAGGAGATATTCTCCGTTTGTGATCGTATTCAAGTGTCCTTCTGCGTAAAGCAAATAATTCTGGTGTATCCACATCGCCCATTGAAAGTCGATCGTCTACTCCGTGCTTGACGGAAACATCACCAAGGTCGGCCTCCGACAATGTTCTATCTTGTCCAAAATAAATTAAAAGTTCACCATCCTGTTGAACCTGTTCTACTAGCATTGTGCGTTTATGGGTATCTACAATAGTATCGCCTGGTTTAAAAATCACCCTACGCAGGGGTGCATTTTCCGTGGCATACAGTCGAGTTTCACCAGCTATTGGAAAATGCATCTGTACTCTATCTTTACTGATCTCTTTTACTATCCCTACTCCAAGTTCGGGTTCCCCCTCACTAGTCCATCTTTGTTCAGGAAAGAAATTTTCCATATATCGTTATTATTAGATTAATCATGAATCATCTCGGATTTTGGTGTGCCTCATAGTACTATTTTAAAAGTGAGGACTCGTGTAAATTTTTGTTAACACTACCAAAAATGAAGACCTTTTTTTGTGCTGCGAAGAAAACGAAAGTAGTCGATATAACAAAATTCTTATATGAGACATTTTTTTTATTCTTACACATTTCATACAATTTACAATTTCGTATAAAGTTATATGGTTATCCTTATAAATACCTAAATAGGTTTTTAACAAATGTAAATATTAATTAAGGACTATACCACATTTCAATCGAAAAGTGTACCACTTATTAACAAAATGAATGATTAAAA
>JAEINW010000002.1 GCA_016342715.1 Salinivirgaceae bacterium
TAAATTCTAAGCTATATCATTTATGATTGACCTTTTCAAAAATTTTAGCTTGCTCCACAACTTTTCAATATGATCCATATTTGTTTAGGAAGCATTTCAAAAGACCTATCGTAAAAAAAGTTACGTTCCGTGGAGATGGGCTTAGGATATCCACACCATAAAACTTATTGTTCTCAAAATTGAATTTGATAAAATTTTGAAAAATTAAAGGAATATGTAAAAGCATTCCCCTTCATAATTATTATAGCTGGCTTATAATACCTAAGTTGAGCGATTTGAATAAAATGAAAAGCGCTATACTTAGAGTTAACCCCGACCTAGAAATTGTTGGTTTTCACAATTTGAGTGAAATGAAAATTTTGAAAACCTTACAATAACTCAGTCGATTGAGCAGAATAGCGATAGCTAATCGCTCAATTTGAGTAATAATGTTTTTTTTATGTACTGAAAAAAAAATGTTAATGTTTTAATTTTGATTTTATCCATTTCAATTGGTATCTTTATTACTGGTGTACGAATATTTTTCACTTTATGATAGGCTAATAAAAGCTAAAGAAACTTATTGGATATTTTGTACGTTTATTTTACCCACAAATAAAAAAATCAATTGGATATGCATTTTTTTAGGTTTAAAAGGCAAATAGTCACCATATTTCTTTCATTAGTTTTTTGTGCCATCTTTTCAATCACTTGCTTATCCCAAGAATCAGACTATATTTTTGAGAAATATTCAATTACCAAAGGATTGTCACACAATAATGTATATGTCATATTTCAAGATAAATCGGGTTATTTATGGTTTGGTACTCAAGATGGTTTAAATAAATTCGATGGCTATAACTTTACCGTTTTTCGACGCGAAGCAGGGAATCTGAATTCTCTAGCATCGGCTAATTTTGGGAAAATTCATCAGGATTCATCAGGTATTTTTTGGTTTGGAACCTATGGCGGAGGTTTGGATAAATTTGATCCAAAAACAAACACCTTTACAAATTTTTCTTATAATCCCAATGATCGAAACAGTCTAAGCCATAATTCTGTTTTGTGTATTTTTGAGGACAGTAAACATGATATTTGGGCAGGAACAACAGCGGGTGGTTTAAATAAATTAAACTCCAAAGAGCAAAATTTTAAAAGATACCTACCAAATCCCAACAATCTCAATAGTTTTGGCAACACACGCGCTAAATGTATGTGTGAAACTTCCGATGGTACTCTTTGGATTGGAACAGGAAATGGCTTATCCAGGTACAATCGGAAAGATGACAATTTTACGAATCTTTTACATAACCCTAATGACCCCAATACTTTAAGTTCAAACAATATTCAAGGAATATTTGCCGATGGCAATGTAATTTGGGTGGCATACAGAGGTACTGGAATTAGTAGTTTTAATACACAAACTAATATTTTCAAACATTATATGAATGACCCGAAGAACTCATCATCATTAAATGACAACAATTCAGAAATTGTATTTAAAGATTCATATAGTAATTATTGGGTGGGAACTTATTCAGGCGGCTTAAATAAATTTGATCCTGAAACAGGAATATTTGAACATTTTATGCATGATCCAAATAATGCTAGTAGCATTAGTCACAATGAAATTGAATATATTTATGAGGATAATTCACGTAATTTATGGATTGCCACCCGTGGTGGTGGGGTTAACAAACTAGATTTAAAACCAAAAAAATTCAATACTTTAATTAGCAATCCATTGAACAAAAATTCCTTGCCAAATTCAAGTGTGATGGCCATAACATCTGACAAAAGTGGTAATATATGGATAGGTACTGATGGAGGAGGATTATGTAAATACCATAAAGCAATGAATTCTTTTACTCACTTCCAACACAATCCATTGGATGAAAATTCATTAAGCTTGGATAGAATTTGGTCACTTATAATAGATTCCGAGGGGATTATTTGGGCTGGAACTTATCAAGGTGGTTTAAATAGGATTGAATACAAAAATAATGAATATGTATTTACAAGATATTTATACGATCAAAATGATCAGAATAGCCTAAGCAGTGATCAAATAAATGCAATTTTAGAAGATACTAAGGGTACCATTTGGGTAGCCACTTCACGTGGACTTAATGAGTTAGTAAAAACTGATAATCCAGATAGCTATCACTTTAATAAATATTACAAAAACCAAAACGATACCATATTATATGAAGATAATTACATAAATACCATTTACCAAGATTCGAAAAATAGATTCTGGGCTGGATCGGTTTCAGGTGGTTTGTTTCAATTTTTTCCAGAAAAGGAAAAGCTAATTAGATGTACTCCTTCTGCTGGCAAAAACTCCGATATAAAAGATCAGATTAGAGTTCTTTCTATTTTTGAAAATTCAGAGCACCAATTATTGCTGGGTACAGAATCTAATGGAATCATTCAATATACTGTTGAAAAGAATTTATTTAAACCCCACAAACATAACCAAGGCTTTACGAATAGCATGGTTGTAGGAATGATTCAGGACGATTCAGATAATTTGTGGGTTAGCACTTCACAGGGTATCATCAAATATTCTGGACAACACAATACTCTGGTTAAATATTCGTATAACGACGGGTTATTAAGTATTGGATTTAATAGGAATGCCATTCATAAAACTCATGATGGAGAAATATTTGTTGGAAGTAATGGTGGCTTAACACATTTTTTTCCTTCTCAAGTTAAACACAATCCATATTTACCCAAGGTGGTAATTACCGATTTTCGAATTTTAAATAAATCGAATTGGGGTAGTTTGCTAATGCCTTTCAAAAAAGTTTTTAGTGAGCAAAAGGAGATTGAGTTACATAGCAAAGATTACTTTTTCACAGTTGAATTTGCATCCTTAGATTATACAATGCCTATAGAAAACAAGTATCAATATAAGTTGGAGAATTTTGACAATAATTGGATTGATGCAAATGGTAACCGAACAGCTACCTACACAAACCTTGATCAGGGAACTTATATTTTTAAAGTTAAGGGCAGTAATAATGATGATATTTGGAACGAAATACCCACCGAAATAAAAATTAAGGTAATCCCCCCCTTCTACAAAACAAAGTGGTTCATTTTTATGGTTGTTTGTGTTATTAGTTTTTTAATAATAACCTATATAAAACAGAGAACAAAGAGTTTAATACGTGATAAAAATAATCTTGAAGATAAGGTTACACAAAGAACCAATGAAATAAATTCTCAAAAAGAAGAATTAAGAGCACTCGCGGAAAATTTAGAAATATTCAACAATGAACTGGAAAATACGGTGAACTTACGAACTGCTGATTTGAAAGTTGCCAAAGAAAAAGCTGAGGAATCAGATCGGATGAAATCTACTTTTTTAGCCAACATGTCACATGAAATTAGAACCCCTATGAATGCAATTATTGGTTTTTCCGAGTTGCTTTCAAAAATTATAAAAGAACCCATTGCTAAAAATTATATTGAATCGATACGAAGCAGTTCAAGAAGTTTATTGGCCTTAATTAATGACATTCTCGATTTGTCGAAAATAGAGGCGGGTAAAATTGAAATGCAATATGAGTTTATTGATGCCACCGTATTTTTAGATGAGATCAAAGCTTTGTTTCAAAATAAAATAAATGAGCAAGGTCTTGAATTTATTGTTAATATTCATGAAGATTTTCCTAAAGGTTTATTTGTTGATGAAATTAGATTACGGCAATTACTTGTTAATATTTTGAGTAATGCATTAAAATTTACTGAACAAGGACACGTTAAAATGACGGTAGATTTTGAATTTCATATTACACGAGAAACAAGTGAACGTCTTGTTGATTTAATAATAATTATTGAAGATTCAGGCATAGGGATGTCAGAAAGTTATCAAAAAAAATTGTTTGAATCGTTTAGTCAGCAAGATGGACAAAGCATAAAAAAATATGGGGGTACAGGTTTAGGATTATCCATTACCAAAAAATTAATTGAATTAATGAACGGTACTATATCTATTAAATCTAAACCAAATGAAGGAACCATAGTAACCCTATTTATTCCAAATGTTATTGTAGCAAAAGAATTTGAACATAAACCTTTAAGCCCCAGAATTGATATTGAAAATTTATATTTTAATGAAGCTACCCTATTGTTGGCTGATGATGTTTTATACAACAGAAGTTATATTAAGGGGATCTTAAGAGACACTCCCATTAAAATTATTGAAGCGGAAGATGGTAAAATCGCACTAAAACTGGCAAAAGAGAATCCGGTTGATTTGATTATTACCGATATCAAAATGCCCGTTATGAATGGTATAGAATTTCTTAAGGCAATTAAAAGTGACCCCGGTTTAAAAAATATCCCTGTTATAGCAAGTACCGCTGCTGCCATGAAAAAGGAACAGGATGAGTTAAAACAACTTGGCTTTAATGGTTTTGTAATTAAACCTTTTGAAATTAACGATTTGTATGAAGAACTAATCAAATTCTTAGCCCATGACGTGTTAACTAAAGAGCCTGAAGAAGTTCCCGAAGATTTGCCCGTATTGCCAAACCTTAGTCCTTTTGAGTTGAAACTACTCACCGGTATTCTCGAAGGAGAATTGTATCAGGTTTGGAAGGGTTTTGAAGAACAGCAACCTATGGATGAAGTGGAGGCTTTTGCAAATAGTTTATTGGATAAAACCAAAAAGCATAAACATCCCTTGGTTATAAAATATGGAAATGATTTGTTAGAGGCAATTCAAGGTTTTGACATTTACAACCTGCTTAAATACTTAAAACAGTACCAACAAATAATAGAGAATATAAAAAACCAATAACATCAGGCTAAAATAGTTTAAAAGGCTGCTTTCTTTGGATCTCCATTTGAAATTGTATATATTATTTTTGCAATAGCTTTTACCACAGGATTAAGACTTACTTCAACAAAAGGTTCTAATAAAAAGCTTCTAAAAAGAAGCAAACTCACTATTAAAATACATTTATAAAAGGACAGAATAAAATAGAATAATAAATCTCAGATTCATAAACCAATTAGTATTAAACATTTTTAGTACTTTTGCGCAATAAATTAGAATATGGAGAGTGATTTTGAAGAGGTCGTTTATTCTGAAAATGTGATTGATTTTGCCACCTTGGCAACAGAATATTGTAATTTACTTGATGGGGTTGCTCTTTTATCACAAAAAGAGTTTATCGACAAAGCCCACCGTTTATTGCCACTGGTTTATCTAAAAGCAATTATATTGCCCGATACCGAAGCCGAAATGCCAGAGTTGATTGATAAATCGGTTACTCAGGAGGAGTGGGAAGCCGTTTACAATACTATGGTAAATAAACTGCATGATGTCGATTCGTACAATGAAATTTTAGATCCTTTAAATGATACCGAAGCAATGGCAAGTTTATCGGAAGGATTTGCCGATATTTATCAGGATTTGAAAGATTTTATGGTTCTTTATAACATGGGAACCCCAGAAATTATGAACGATGCCATATGGGAATGTAAAAATAATTTTAAAGCATATTGGGGTCAACGCTTAGTAAACATTCAGCGTGTTTTGCATAATTTGTTTTATGGAAATCAGTCGTTAAATGAGAATGACGCCCTAAGCGAAGATGATTTTGATCCAGAAAAAAGAGATGAGAAAAACAGGCAACAAAACATACAATAATTGACAGGGAAGGCTGAATGATGAATAAGTGCATATCAAAAGAGGAGTTAAATGAATTGCCGGTAGAGGCTTTTGGTGGAGAAATTATTGTTATTGATTTTGAGAATGATGCAAAAAAAATTATTTCAGTATTAAAAAAATCAATAATATTAGGATTCGATACGGAAACCAAACCAAATTTTAAAAAAGGAAAGAAGAATAATGTGGCGCTGTTGCAATTGTCAACAGAAAAAACAGCCTTTATTTTTCGATTAAATAAAATGGGCTTGCCCGATTGTTTAAAAGAAATATTAGCAGACCCAAACATTATTAAGGCAGGGGTTGCCATTAAAGACGATATTTTAGCACTTAAAGGCTTATCGAAATTTAAACCAGGGGGATTTATCGAACTTCAGGAAAAAGTAAAAGATTTTGAAATTGAAAATTTTGGATTAAAGAAACTGTCAGGATTATTATTAGGTTTCAGAATTTCTAAAGCTCAACAAACCTCAAATTGGGAAGCAGAACATCTTTCTGACGCACAATTAAAATATGCGGCTACCGATGCCTGGGTTTCATTAGGTATTTACATTAAACTTATGGAATTGGAACAAGCCTCATAGTTTGTATAATTCAATAGGTGATATTTTTCAAAAAACGTAAAAATTACAATTCAACAAATATATGTATCGCAATGGAGTTTATTAAAATAATGCTTAAATCGGGTAAAGACGCATCCTTACGTCGTTTTCATCCTTGGGTTTTTTCTGGTGCCATAAAAAAAATATATGGGGGCGAACCAAAAGAAGGCGAAGTGGTTCTTGTTTGTGATAATCACGACGAGTTTTTAGGTTTAGGGCATTATCAAATTGGTTCTATTGCAATTCGTATTTTTTCTTTCGACCTAGTGGAACCAAACTATGAATTCTGGAAGAATAAATTTCAAAAAGCCATTGATTATAGAATTCAAATGGGAATAATTGGCTCGACTAATACCAATGTTTATCGTTTAATTCATGCGGAAGGCGATGGAATGCCAGGCTTAATTGTTGACTATTACAATGGCACTGCAGTAATGCAAACACACTCCATTGGCATGCATTTGTTACGAGAGACTTTTGCTGAAATTTTAAAGGAATTATTAGGCGATAAATTAACAGCTATTTACGATAAAAGCGAAGCTACCTTGCCTCATAAAGCCGACATTGACCCCAAAGATGGATATTTATTTGGAGAATCATCAACAGGACTTGTAGAGGAATACGGAAATAAATTTAACATTGACTGGGAGAAAGGTCAAAAAACAGGATTTTTTATCGATCAGCGCGAAAATCGCAGGATGATAGCTGAATATTCTAAAGGAAAAAAAGTTTGTAATGTATTTGGTTACACTGGAGGTTTTTCAGTGTATGCATTAAAGGCAGGAGCCGAGTTGGTTCATTCGGTCGATTCCTCAAAATTAGCCATTGATTTAACCAATGAGAATGTGGAATTGAACTTCGGAAAAGATGCAAACCACGAAGGGTTTGCTATGGATGCTTTTAACTTTTTTGACAATGCACCTGAAAAATATGATGTTATAATTCTCGATCCTCCGGCCTTTGCCAAGCATCAAAAAGTGCTACATAATGCTTTACAAGGCTATAAAAGAATTAATCAAAAAGCTTTGGAGCAGATTAAGCCAGGCGGAATTTTATTTACTTTTTCGTGCTCACAAGCAGTAAGTCGCGATAATTTTCGTCAATCGGTTTTTGTTGCAGCTGCAAATGCACGCCGAAATGTTCGTATTCTGCATCATTTATCACAACCCATCGATCATCCAATAAATATTTATCATCCTGAAAGCGAATATTTAAAAGGATTGGCTGTTTATGTTGAGTAATAAATACTCAAAATGAATTTAATAGTTGATTACATAAGTATTATTGGATCGTTTGCTCTGGCTATTTCTGGAGCACTTACGGCTATGGATAAAAAATTTGATCCATTTGGAGTGTTAATTATTGCTTTTGTTTCAGCCGTTGGTGGTGGAACTATTCGTGATATGCTTATAACACAAAGAGATGTGTTTTGGTTAACTTCTCCCTCATACGTTTATATTATTATTGTTGGTGCCGTATTAGCTATTATTTTTAGAAAAAAGCTTAATTACATGGCTAAGCCCCTTCTCATTTTTGATGCTATTGGTTTAGGTTTATTCACCATAACTGGCGTGCAAATTGGAATCGAATATGAATTAAGTGCTATAAATTGTATAATTCTTGGAACTATTACTGGTTCATTTGGAGGCGTATTACGCGATATATTAGTGAATGAGATTCCAGTGATTTTCAAAAAAGAGATTTATGCAACGGTGTGTATTTTGGGTGGAATTTTATATATAGCCTTAAATAAAACAAATCTCCCAAATATTTATCTACAAGTTATCCCTATTGTTTTTATTGTAACTGCTAGAATAGTAGTTATTTATAAAAATATTTCACTTCCGTCGTTGTATCGAGATAATGAAAAATGATTTTAATCCCACAATGTGGGTTCATATTAACTTCGTTGAGCTCCTTGCAGTCGGTTCCCCGCAGCTTGCTGCAAGAAAATAAAAGTTCTACTATTTTGATACCTCGTCTGTTTGAAGCGAGGTCATTCATTTTAATCAACCTTTTATAAGTTTTAAAATTTCATTTTTCTTTGTCCTTGATATAGGAATTTTTGCATCATTAGTTAAAATAATATAACCACCATCGTTTTTGTAATAGCTTTTAATGTATTTTGAATTAATTAGATGTGACTTATGAACTCTGAGAAATCCATGTTCAGTAAGTAAAGTCTCAAATTCTTTTAAGGTTTTTGTTATCAATTTCTTTTTGCCAGAATTTAGAAATACGTTTGAATAATTGTTATCTCCAACAATATGTATTATTTCGTTGGTTTCAACAAACTCAATTTTATCATTATCAGTTAATGCAATTTTTTTGCTTGCATTTTTCAGGTTGTAAACAAAATATTTAAGCTGATCATTTTCTTTTTTTGTTCCTATTTTAACAGCGGCTTTATCAACTGCTTTTGTTAATTCAATAATATCGATGGGTTTTAACAAATAGTCTAAGGCACAAAACTTAATTGCTTTAATGGCATATTCATAATATGCAGTTACAATAATGACTTCAAAATTAATTTCGTTTAATGATTCCAGTAATTCGAACCCATCTTTTTTTGGCATTTTAATATCAAGAAATACTAAATCAGGCTTGTTGTTTCGTATAAAGTTAAAGGCAGAATCAACACTGTCAGCACTTCCAATTATTTCAACACTCTGGCAATACTTATTAAGTAATGATTCTAAGTTATTTCTGTTATTTGCTTCATCGTCAACAATTAGAGCTTTAATCATATTATAGTTCTTCAGGGATTGTTAATATTATTTCTGTTCCATTTTTTTTGTTTGATATAATATCCAGTTTAATATGTTGTCGCTTTTGCGAATTTATTAAATTGATTCTATCTCTGCAGCTTTTTAATCCAAATCCAGATGAATGGTTTTCATCAAAACCATTGCCATTGTCTTTAATTGAAATTCTTATTTTATCTGTCAATCTCGTTATATTTAATTCTATTTTACCATTTACATTGCCAGCAATACCATGAATTATTGCATTCTCAATAAATGGTTGTGATAGTAATCCAGGAATTTCAGTATTATATAAATCAATTTGCTTGTCAGTATTAATTTCGAATTTGAAGTTATGACGTAAGGCTTCCAGTTCAATATATTCGGTAATAAAGTCAATTTCTTCTTTTAGTGTAATGCTTTCTTTTTCTGAGTATTCCAATAAATTTCTCATTAAACGGGCAAATTTGCTTAAATATATATTTGCTTGTTCAGTATCGGAATTATTAATGAAACTTTGTATAGAATTTAAGGAGTTAAATAAAAAATGCGGATTTAGTTGGGCTCGAATAGCTTTAAGCTCTGATTTTAATTGATTTTGTTTGTTTATTAGTTTTTTTTGCGTGAAAAACTTAAATAAAACTAAAATTCCCATTAGAATAACAAGGCCTAAAAGAGCAAAAAATATAAGCTTACTATTCAATTTAAAGAAACTTTTTGCTTTAGTGAACATATTATACTTTTCAGCAAGCAGTTCTGGAATTAGTTTTTCAGCTTCTGAAATTTTATCACTTAGCAATCTGATCGTTCCATCTTTTGCAATAAGATAAAAAGCATTGCTGTTTTTATAATTATACGATTCAATATTTGAGAGGAACTTATTTGCATCAACAATATAATTGAAAATACTGGTATCTTTTCTTTCTGCAGTGTGATTAGAAGCATTGGTACATACCAATTGAAGTCCTTTTTTTGCAAACTTGTTTTTTAAAATTTTTAGTTTTTTATAATTTTTTTCAAAAACAGAGAAATTGTAATCAGAAATCAAAACTACGGAGCCTTTTTTATCTGATATTTTTACGTTTTTATTTGTATGATTTTTAAATGCCAATTCGGGCGCTATATTATTTGGAAGCGTGCTTTTTCTTTTTTCTATTTTTTTTGTCAGAATGTTTTGCTCAGCTGTATTTGGGAAGTTGCTTGCAAAATAATTGTAGTCAACAATTGCACTAGAGTACGTACTTACATTGGATAATTTAAAATCTATTTTATTAAATAGGTAATACTTTAAAATGTCTCCTGAAAATACGGTTTTTGAAAGGTCAAAGTTTTTTAAATTACTCTCAGGACTATCCAATCCGGTAACTATTCGGTTTATGTATTCTAAATACGATTCTAGAAACGATCTGAATTCTTTAGAGATAAGGTATTCCGATTTAAGTTCAAGGGTATCCATAAATGAATATAACTCTCGAGCTATTTGGCGGTTTTTAATAATATTTGGTTTTTCAGTATATAATGATGCTCTGATAAGGGCATGCTTTTGTACTAAACTTTTAAAAGTGATGTCATATAGTAGTTTGTTATAAGTATTTTTAGAAAGAGTATCATTTATTGATAACAGCAATTGTTTTTGCTCACTAAGTAGCTTATCTTCGAAAGATAAGGCTTCAGAAATAGATAATTTGAATGATTTATCAGAAAAGCTATTTACTTTTATGTCAAATCCTACAAACTGATTGTTAAATCCACATTTTCCTGAATATGTAACACTCCCAGCATACGATTTAAAATCGGTATTGTAATCTAATATAATGTGCAAGCTATCTCTTGGTTCGAGAAAAATTTTGTGCGCATTTAGTAAATATTTTCCTTCTTGTAGAGTTACATATTTATGAGTCATGTTAGTTCCTTCTCCAAAAATACCTGTATACGAATACACTATGTAAGATGGAAAAATGTGCTTTCCGACTTCGGTAGAAAAAGAAACTAAAAACTCTGAAAATTCTTGCAAATATATTTTTCCAGAAAAAGTCATGGTACTTGTATCAATAATAATATACTGATATTTTGCTGTATCAATAGGCCATTGCTTTGTAATTTCAATTGTTTGGGGTATATAGTCAGGGTAAAACTCTTTATTGAGTATTATTTTACCCGATATGCTTGCATATTTTGGCGAATTTTGTCCGATTAAGGATAATGAAATAATAACCAGAATTAATTGAAGTGAAAATGATTTCATAGGTTTCAAATTTATTTATAATTATTAATGTTTTTATTCAAATATTGAATTAACATTTTGTTGTTGCAATAGTGTAATAGTAAAATGTTCTTTTGCACTAGTAAGTGGTTATTTTCAGAAAGGATTTAATAATTCATTGTAGGCACTTGTAAGTTAAGCTTGTAAATCTTATATTACAAGTAAACGATTTGCTATGCCAATAATTAAAAATATATTCTTTTTTTTGGTTGCTTTTTTATGGATAGTCTTAGGTAGTTTTCAGGTTGCTAAATACTTTCAAAAAATTAAACTGCCTTTAATAACCGGATTTTTAATTTCTGGTATAATTGTGGGTCCTTTTTTTTTAAAATTAGTATCGGTTGAAGCATTACCAAATCTTAAAATGATAAATGAATTTTCATTGGCATATATTGCTTTTGCGGCCGGTGTCGAGCTGTATTTAAAGGAGATTAAAAGTAGTCTTAGGAGTATTCTATGGAATACATTTGGTCAATTAGTTATTACTTTTGCGGTAGCTGTCGTTTCAATTCTACTGATAGCGCCATATATCCCATTTTTGGCCAATTTATCGCAAAATAATGTTATTGCTATTGCCATATTAACAGCAACAATTTTTGTGGCTCGTTCCCCTTCTTCTGCAATTGCTGTAATTAATGAAATGAGAGCTAAGGGTCGGTTTACAAAAACAGCCATTAGTGTTACGGTTATTAAAGATGTATTGGTTATTTTACTTTTTGCCATTTGTTTATCAATTGCTAATACTTTGGTAAAAGGAATTGAATTTCAAAAGTTATTTATTCTCGAGTTAGTTATAGAATTATCGGCAACATTTGTAATAGGTATTGCTCTGTCATATCTTTTAAGATTTGTTTTTTCAATTAAATTAAATTCCATAATAAAAACCATTCTTCTTTTAGTTTTTGGATATTTAATTTATCCCCTATCTCATTATATTCATCATATTAGTGAAGTTTACCTGCCATTTGATATATTGATAGAGCCTCTGCTAGTTTGTATTACAGCTAGTTTTATTATTGTAAACTACTCAAATTCAAGAATTGAATTCCAAGCAAATATTGAAAAAGTAGGACCAGCTATTTATGCGACATTTTTTACTTTGGCTGGAGCAATGATGTCTCTTGATATATTAGCATATACCTGGAAAATAGCGCTGATATTCTTTTTTATTCGCTTAGTAGGAATGATGGCTGGGGCATGGTTAGGTAGTACTATTGCAGGAGATCCAAAATTGTTTCGTAAAATTGGGTGGATGCCTTATGTTACTCAAGCTGGTGTAGGATTAGCTCTTGTAATGGTTGTGTCGAATAGTTTTCCCGTATGGGGAAATGAGTTAGCTACAATAATTATTGCTGTTATTGTTTTAAATCAATTAGTTGGACCTCCTTTATTTAAATGGGCTCTTAAACGAGTTGGAGAAACTCATGTTCAAGCAAAAGATCATTATGAACACTCACATAAAGCATTAATATTTGGATATGAAAATCAATCGGTTGCTTTAACTCATGAATTAAAAAAACAAAGTTGGAAAATTTCTATTGCTACAAGAAAATTACCTGAAGAAGTTGAGCTGATTCCTGAAGTAGATTTTCACTTTATAAAAGATTTGCAAAGAAAAACTATGGAAAGTTTGCACTTAGGTGAATTTGACACTTTTGTTTTGCTTCGTTCTGATAAAGGAAATTATCAGATTTGTGAATGGATTTATGAAAACATTGGAAAGAAAGTAGTTATTGTGAGGCTGCATGAGCGAAAGAATTTAAAGAAATTTTATGAATTGGGGGCATTAGTTATTGATCCATCGACAGCATTTGTGAATTTATTACAACATTTTGTGCGCTCACCATTAGCAACATCGCTACTTATGGGAATGGAGCCAGATAAGGACACGCTGGATGTAATTGTTGAAGATGAAAATTTATTTGGCGTTGCACTGAGAAATCTTCGCTTACCATCAGATATTTTGGTACTTTCGGTTAAACGTAAAGGACAAATGATAATATCGCATGGCTATACCCGATTAAGAAAAAACGATGTACTAACGATGGTAGGCTCTATTGAAAGCCTAAAAAAGGTTAGTCTTCAATTTGAATCATTTGTTACAACTAACAGACATTGACAATTATCTATTAACCTGAATTCGACATAAGAAACTTTAGCACAGTGCTAATAATAAGATACATATACGATTTACAGCAATAGTATCAAGCCTGCCTGGCGGTAGGTAGGTAATCAGTTTCAAGTAGCAAGAATTATTTATGTATTTTGTTTTGAATCTTGATACCTGTCTGCCGACAAGGCAGGCTTTGTACTTGATACATTAAGCCCGATTTTATAATAAACCGAATATTTGACATTTGTAATGTATTTTATTTCGAACTGAGCTTATTACTATTTCTTATACTTTAATATCTAAAATTCTATTCACACATAATTACATTGCTTAATTTATTTAGTGTTTTTTAAAATCCTGCTCTTTTTTAAGTAGTTTTATTGTCTTTTCAAATTATATTTTAAATTATGGTAAATCCTGAAATAAAAATTGCTCTGGTTGATGATGAAGAACTAGTTGTTAAATTATTAGATCAGTTTTTAACTGCTACTGGTGGTTTTAAGGTAGTTTTAACGGCTTTTGATGGCAGCGAATTTTTAGAAAAACTGAAGAATGGAAATGTAATACCTGACATTGCCTTAATTGATATGCGCATGAAAATCATGAATGGCATTGAAACAGTAACTGAATTAAAAAAAAATTTCCCTGATATTAAGGTGATCACTTTATCTTCTCATTATGAAAATTCATTTATGGGCTATATGTTAAAGTTAGGGGTAAATGCATTTATTCCTAAAGGAATCTCACCACAATTACTTTTAGAAGTAGTTCAATCGGTTTATGATAAAGGCTTTTATCTTTCCGAAGATCAGATTGAAATAATGAGAAATCAGATTTCGGCAAGTGCTCCACAACCCAAATTCACTAAAGAAGAAACGCTTTCAAAGAGAGAATTAGAAGTATTAGAATTAATCTGTCACCAATATTCAACCGCAGAAATTGCTGAAAAACTTTTTATAACAAAAAGAACTGTAGAGGGACACCGAAATAATCTGTTTTTAAAAACGGGTGTAAAAAACATTGCGGGACTGGTTGTTTTTGCCGTTCAAAAACATTTAATTGATTTGAATGAATATAATTTAGAAACTACTGAAAAGTATAAGCTTGAAAAATAGAATGGCAATCTATTATAATGGTCTTTATTCATTCAAGTTTAAATACATTAAAAGTTAAGTCATATATTTTTAATATTTGAAGTAAAAAAAATGAACTACCTAGCTGCAGACGAGGTATCAAAATAGAAGAACTTTTGTTTTCTCGCAGCAAACTGCGGAGAACTTTTCTCATGAGCAAAGCGAACTATTCTCACGATCCCGAGAACTCGTGGAGAGTAATAATATGAACCCACATTGTGGAATTCAATTTTTTAATGAGTGCATATTTATTATTTATGACAAGAAGCTTGATTTATTTTGGGTGATTACGTAGAAATACTTGTTTTTATATAACCCGTATTTTTACGGGTATAATTCTAGTCAATTTTTGCAACCTTTGATCAAAGTAAAAGTATTTAAAATACACCCATGAAAAAAAAAGTTTAATTCGGGTATTTAAACACATCCAAGGGAAAGCCTCTAAAGCTTTCCCTTTTTTTGTATAACTTTTTGGCTAAAAAATTTAAAACCACCCTTAGCAGAAACATGATATTCAAATAATTTACAGAAAAATATATAATGTTGTTTTTATATATTCTAATATCTAAGTTGAGCGATTGGAGCATAGCGAACAAGCGCTTTACTTAGAGTTAACCCCGATGTAGAGATTGTAGTGTTTCACAAACAAAGTGCAGTGAAATACTTACAAGAACTAAATCGTGAGCGAGAATCGCTCAATTTGGGTAATATACAATTCGAGTATATAAAAATTTTGAAGTTGACTATCTGTGAGGCATCTACCTACCGGAAGGCAGGTTTCTCCAACTTAATTTTAGCTTATGCTGAAACTCCTGTCTGGCCGAGCAAACAAATTTTATTTATGAAACCCTATCCCGACCAAAGTCGGAATCACCCTTAAAATTCAGGGCAGAAAAAGAAAAACCCCAAAGCAAGCCTCGAAAAATTCTTTTAATTAAATAATGTTTGTGAAATTATACACGATACTTCAAAACTTGAAATAGAAAAATATTATTTAAATCAAATGTTGTATTTATAAATTGAATTCAGCAGTGATTAAATAAACAAAGGATTAAGAATCCATTTTTCCAACTTATCCAGTTTCACTAATTCTTTTTAAACGAGTGTAGTCTATAATTTTTAAACTCTTGCCAGTAATTTGAATAATATTTTCAGATTTAAATTTCTTTAGCATTCTTACTACAGTTTCAGCACTAATGCCTGTCAATTCAGCTATTTCTTTTCTTGTTAAATTTAAATCAAATTCATTGGTTTTAAATATTTTTTCAGCTAAACATAATAAAATATCAGCTAACCTTCCGTACGATTGTTTGTGAGTTAGACTAAAAAAACGGCCATTAATTTGTGCACTATTTTCTATCAAAATATCTATTATTTCTTTTGCAAATAGGTGATTTTGAAATAACAATTGCTTGAATACGGTTATGTCTATTTGTCTAATTTCCGAATCTAAATAAGCCATCGCCGAATGTTGAAAAGTTTTATTTTTATCACTCACCGATGCTAGTCCCAGTAAATTGCATGATGGAAGTATTTTTAACACTAATGTAGAAACCCCATCGTCGATAAATACTTTTACTAAACCCGATTCAATGTATAAAACATGCGAAGCCAATCCACCTTGTTTACAAATAACCTCTCCTTTTGCAAAACTTATTTTAACTGAGTTTTTATATAGCAAATCTACTTCTGTTTCAGTTAGTGAACTGAAACACTTTTTTTCATAGGAACCAATAGTACAACTTGTGAATTTTTGTTTTTGCATTTTAACTCTGCTAAATTTCTATACGAATATACAAAAAACATGTTATTAATTGACATGTGTCAACCTTTTGCAAGTGAATAAAACAACTGCCACATGGGTGCATGACAGGATCTTTCCCTTTGTAACCCCAATGAAATAAGCAAACTTTATAAAAAAAAACAAATTAATATACTTGAAAACATGAGAACAAAGATTTATAGTAAACTTCTGGTTATTTTTATCCCTTCGATATTTTTAACATATTCTTGTAAATATGATTCTTATGCAGATCCAAAAACTGAAGAACCAACTGTTACCGTAGCATCATGCGAAGGATGTCATACAGATTATGACCACCTTAAAACAGTTTATTCACCAGACACCGTTGCTCCTGCCGGAGGTTGTGGTGGAGAAGCTCCACATTATGAACCCTATGACCGAGTTTATATGGGTGGTGAAGGATATGAAGCCTATAAATTATCTGGTCATTATAACATGGGCTGTGTAGCTTGCCATAATGGAACCGATAATACCGATGATAAAACCATAGCGCATTCGGGAGATTTTTTAAGACATCCATCAGCCGAAGCAGATGAAAAATGCGGAATCTGTCATGGTTCAATCGTTAATAATTTTAAAACGAGTATACATAATGGTACCGGACAAAAAAGAAAGGTTGCTATCCGCAGTGGTGTAAATAATACCAGTTCTCAAGATTTTGATAAATTACCAGCACATCAGATAGAAGGGTATACTGCAAATTGTGCCACCTGTCATGGTACTTGCGGCAATTGTCACATTGTTAGACCAAGTGCAGCTGGTGGTGGATTAGCCAACGGACACCTGTTTAACAAAACTCCTGATATGAATAAGGTTTGCATAAAATGTCACTCATCGCGAGGTGCTCATGCTTTCTTGGGAGTTGCTCCAGGAACGGTTCCCGATGTTCATCTTACAAAAAAGGGTTACGATTGTAATACTTGTCATTCAGGCACAGAACTTCATGGAGACGGAGTAGCTGTTGAACAACGATATGCTTATTCAGAATTGCCTGAATGTGAGGATTGTCATGGTGATGTGAGTACAAATAATACTTACCACAGTATGCATGCCGATGATTTTAATTGTCAGGCATGTCACTCTCAGGACTATAACAATTGCGGTAGTTGTCATATTCATGGCGACGGGGCTCGTATTCCATCATACCAAGGTTTTAAAATAGCACTCAATCCAATACCGGATATCAAAACAGAATATAAATACGCTTTGGTACGTCGCACTTTATCGGCACCCGATAGTTGGAAAGAATATGGTGTTGATGAAATGGAGAATTTTGATGCATTACCCACTTATAATTACACAACACCACATAATATTCTAAAATGGACATCCAGAACAACGATTGAAGATGGACAAAGTTGTAGCTACAATTGCCACATTAGAAATGAAGATGGGGTTTATGTGAATAAAGAACTTTATTTATTTAACGAAGACCTTTTAGATTGGGAAGTTAATGCAACGCAATCAATTACTGTAGATAATGACCTGCCAGATGGTTGGTTAAAATAATACACATTTATATAATCAAAAACTAAAACAATTTTATTATGAAAAAAGTTAATATTTTATTATTTGGATTCTTATTTGGATTCTTATTCATAACAACATCATGTAGTAAAGATGATGATGAAGTTATAACACCCGTTGAAACAAAATCAGAAGCTCAGATTCTTGTAGAGTATCTTGAGGCAAATGGAGACTATGCAAATACTTACCTTCCAGCTATTATATCTGCTGCAGATATTAAAGCTGCTATGGCAACAAATACTGTATTTATAATTGACATTAGAGGAGCTACAGCATACGATACAGCACATATCGACTATGAGCATATAGCTAATATTCCTGTTGCTAATTTATTAACATATACATCTGAAAATGATTTATCATCATACGAAAAAATTGCTGTTGTATGTTATACAGGACAAACTGCAGGTTATGCAACCACCTTATTGCGCTTATCAGGGTTAGACAATGCCTTTGCAATGTTATATGGAATGAGCTCATGGCATGCTGATTTTGCTGGTAGTTGGAATACTAATACAGGTAGTTTGTATTCAATTCAGTTTGAAAAAGATGCAGTTGAAAAAGGGCCTATGGGTGATTTGCCAACTCTATCAACTGGAAAAACTGAGGCTATTGATATTTTAGATGCACAAATTAACTCTGTGCTAGCAGGAGAATTCTCGGGAGCAGCTATTACTAACACCATGGTGATGGATAATCCAGAAAATTATTATGTGGTAAATTATTGGGCTGCAGAAGATTATAACAAATATGGTCACGTACCAGGAGCCATTCAATATACACCAAAAGAAAGTATGTCTCTTGAGACTGATTTAACAACATTACCCACTGATAAGACTATTGTTGTTTACTGCTGGACTGGACAAGGTAGTGCTGCATTAACCACCTATTTGAAAGTTTTAGGTTACGATGCTAAATCTTTAAAATTTGGAGCTAATGGAATGATATACAACGATCTTGAAGCAGCTCACCAATGGAGCGAAGCTTCTATTGCAGGTTATGATTACTGGCATCAATTGAAATAGTTGTTATATAATTTATCCTTAAAAAAGGTTGCCATTATTTGGCAACCTTTTTTATATACTTCTCATTTTAAATTACCAAGTGAAAAATTTATTTCTACAAATTCAAATAATCAAATCTAATACAAAATATATTATCACAAAAAAACCTCGCATTAGATTTCTCCTTTGCGAGCTTTCTGGGTAAGTAAAAACTTTTTTGTACCCTTCCTATTTGTTTTTAAATATTAATATTCCTCTTTCGTCATTAGGTTAAAATCACGCTGTGCCTTCACCATATTTATTGTAAAAAGCATTAAGTTTTTTAACTCACCCATTAAATTCATATAAAGCATACTATTTCTGGTTCCCACTTCTTTATTCTTAATACGCTTAATTTGAGCTTTTCTATAGGTTTTAATACCATCCAAAATATCACTTTGCATTTTTATAGCACTATCTAATGCATCGTATTTTTCTTCTTTTATAATAGTATCTAAAGCTGCTGAAAAATCATTTATTTTTATTACCAAGTTCGACAATTCTTCCTTTTGCACTTCAGCAATAGCCTTATGTTGATTATCAACATGTTTTAAAATTGGTTCGATAATAAAGGAAGTACAATGTGCAATTTCTCGCTGATAATCGAGTACCTGAACATAAAAATGACCCGTTTCAAGACTTGCCTTATTTAGCTTTTCCAACATTTTATAAATGTTGTCTTTGTTCTTTTTGGTTTTATCATTCAAATCAGCAACATTCTTTTTCTGCTGCTTAAGCATTTTCAAATCCTCAGTAATTAATCCATTCACCGCAGAATTTAAAATATCGCTAACATCAGAAATAATTGATGACGAAACTTTATTACATTTTTTTAGTACTTTTTCAACCGTATCTTCTGCCTCTTCAACCTTGTCCATCACTTTTTCGGCTTCTTTCTTTTTATGCGTTTTATGTGTTTTAATTAATGCGTATATGGCTATCGCTAACAAAACTAATACCGCAACTATTTTTGCCCAAACAATAAACATGGCAAGAATAAAAGCCACCGTAAAAGCAATCATGGCTGTCATAAACCATCCACCAATTACAGCAAATACACCAGTAATTCTATAAACAGCGCTATCTCTTCCCCATGCTCCATCGGCCAACGATGTACCCATGGCAACCATAAATGTAACATAAGTAGTTGACAATGGTAGCTTTAAAGATGTCGCAAATGAAATAAGTATTGAAGCCACTGTTAAATTTACAGATGCCCTAACTAAATCGAACATTGGAGGATTTTCTTCTTTGTTAATCCGTTTTTTATATTCCGTTTGATCAAACCTCTTACGTATACTGTTCGACACACGTTCAGGAATAATTTTACTAAAAAATGTATTTGAAGCTACCGAACGCCTAACCAACATACGAGCTATAAATGAAGACCCAAAACGCTCATAGCCTTCATCTTGCCTCGATAAATTTAGCTCTGTTTCAGTTACCGAACGTGCTTTTTTGCTAAACCAAAGTGTAACAACCATTATACCTCCGGCAATTACTAAAAAGTATGAAGGGGTTTGAACATTGTTAGCCAGTCCTTCCATTAAAATATCATTTCCACCATTTAATTGGAATTGTTTAAACGACTCAAAACCAGCCAAAGGAACTCCAATAAAGTTAACCAAGTCGTTTCCGGCAAAAGCCATAGCTAAAGCAAAGGTTCCAACCAATACAATGACTTTGAGAATATTTATTTTAAACATCCAATTTAATAATTGAAGTATTACTGCCCAAGCAACAAAGCTCATTGCGAGAATTTGCAAGGCATTATCTTTAATGTATATTTTCATATCATCGGTCATAAACGTTGCGCTTTTTGCACCTTTTATGAGAATGAAATAAGTAATGGAAGCTATTGCAATACCACCCCAAATAGCTCCGAAAAATTTCATCGGTCTATTATAATTAAATGTAAATAATACACGGCTTATCCATTGAACAAGCATACCTACGGTAAAAGCAACCACCACGGATAACAAAATACCGGAAATAATAGCCAGCGCTTTACTGGAATTAATGTATTCCGATAATTCCAATGCCTCTGGTTGAGTTGCAATTTTATATACCGCAACAGCAACTGCAGCACCCAACAATTCAAACACAATGGATACGGTGGTAGATGTTGGTAAACCTACCGTATTAAAAAAGTCTAATAACAAAATATCTGTAATCATTACGGCCATAAAAACAACCATAATTTCAGTAAAGTAGTAATTCTGAGGATGAAAAATTCCCTTTCTAGCTACTTCCATCATACCATTTGAAAAGAGTGCACCGGCAAGTATACCTAAACTTGCAATTATCATAATTACTTTTCTTGAGGCCACTTTTGAACCAATGGCAGAGTTAAGGAAATTAACGGCATCATTGCTAACGCCAACAATTAAATCGGAAATTGCCAGAGCAAATAATACTACAACAAAAAATAAATATATGTCCATTTTTTAGATTTTAATTACCTTCCAAAATTACCTGAAATTGACTGTTTCAATGTTAAATTATTGTTACCAAATAATTAAGACTTTGGACTAAAACTCAACGAAAACAAATTATAATTTACTAATTATTGATCACAATAAAAAGTTGGGGTTAAAATAAAAGCACCTTGATGTTAATATGAAATTATATGCATGCATCGCTTGTTGTTAACAACAAACAACTTAAAGCCTTGCCCTAAGTATAATGTTTATGGCTTTCAGCCATCCTTTTTTTTTAGGGTTTCGCCCGAAGTCATTTAGTAGGAAGCGTATGAAGAGCCTTTCATTCCATTAATAAGTATAAAATAAGTAATAGCAGTAATAGCTATCACTGCCCATATACCGCAATTTTTTACTTATTCGTAGTAAGAAAATAATTCTAATTATGTTAACTTTTATACTTATTAAAAATCAAACTATTTTGAAATTTTTCAAAAATATTTGAGCCCTTATTGATATTATAAAGCACTTTAAGTGAGGATGGATTTATTTTCACCTCAATCTCATTAGAAAAATGAATAGGTTCACCATCAATATGAGCTTGAATATTTTCTTTCGATTTTATTTTTATAATTTTTCCCGAAATAATATTCATATATTTTGATTTATCTAACTTTTTATTAAAAAGTTTCACTGCCAATTGTCCTGCTTCAACTTTTGGGAATTCACTCATCACACACACATCAAGCAGGCCATCATTAATTAAAGCATTGGGCGAAATATACGCATTGTTACCAAATTGAGCAGAATTGGCAAAACTGATAACAAATGCTTTTCTATTAAAAATTTGCCCATCAATTTGAATATCGTAATATTTTGGCTCATATTTCATAAACTCTTGTGTAGCCACTTTAACATATGGCAGAGGTCCACGTTTTTTTGTATTTGCATATAGATGAGCTACATGTGCATCAAATCCGATTCCAGCAACGTTTACAAACAACTCGTCATTAATAGTTGCGGTATCAATAACTTGCGTTTGTAACTGATTTATTATTTCAACAGATTCGCTAACATTCATGGGCAATAGCAAATGTCTTGCTAAACCATTACCTGAACCCATAGGAATAATTCCCATAATTGTATTACTATTTACCAGCCCACGAGCTACTTCGTTTACTGTACCGTCCCCTCCTACTGCAACCACATAATCAAATTTACCTCTAGCTTCACTGCTAATAATTGCAGCATGTCCACCATATTCGGTATAAGTTATATGGTATGAAAATAGCGATTTATCAATTGTTTTGTCAAGTACCTGCTGAAAATTTTGCTGTTTTCCGGTTCCTGAAATAGGGTTAACAATAAATAGAATTTTTTTACTACCCATTATAATTAAATGCAAATAAAATGAATCACAAAAATAAAATAAAAGCTCCGTAATTCATCACTTTTTAACATACATTTTATTTTTACTCATACGTGTATTAAACTGTTGAATAATTCCTTTTAAAAGTCTCTCAGCCTCAATCACTTCCATTAGAATGTTATTTTCAAGATCAATTGATTCCGATTGATTTTTGAATAATTTTTCTGCAGCAATAACTTCTTCCCCATTAAAATGGATGGTAATATCTTTATAGATAAATTGATAAATCCCATTCACATATGAAATGGCATACCTAGGTTCATTTTTACAAAAAATACTAGATCCTAAAGAAAGGAAAGGCTGTGAATAGCCTAAATAATCTAAAACAGATGGAAATATATCAGCGTGTTGAACCGGGGTGTTAATATCAAAGCGCATGGTAGAATCTCCTGGAGCATAAAAAACAATGGGAACAGCGTATTTTCCAGCATTTTTCTTGTAAAATGTGCCCTTTGCTTGTGCGGTATGATCGGCAGTTAGTATAAATAAGGTGTTATTAAACCATGGTTTTGTAGTTGCTGTTTTAAAAAATAATTTAAGTGCATAATCAGCATATCCTATACTCTCCAAATTAACCAGCTCCCCCTTTGGAAATTTTTCAGTATATTTTTCAGGAATTTTATAAGGATGATGCGAACTCAATGTGAAAATAGTTGAAAAAAAAGGTGTTTTATTTTTAGTTAATTCATTGGCAAAATATTGCAAATAGGCTTCGTCAAAAATTCCCCAACTTCCATCATAATCTTCAAGCGAAGGATAATCTTCCATTCCATAATAGTTTGAAACACCCGCTAATTTTGTAAAATAATTAAAGCCCATGGTACCAGTTTTGCCTCCATGATAAAACGAGGTGTTGTAACCATTGCTCGATAATATACCACCTAAACTTTCAATTGTATTTGCGGCGTACGATGAAGTAATAAATGCGTTGTCCATTAAAACAGGCAAACTAGTTAAAATAGCAGGCAAGGCATCCAACGATCGTTTTCCATTGGCATATGCATTTGTGCAAACAACTCCTTGTTGCATTAAAGAATCTAAAAAAGGAGTATAGCCTATAGTATCGTTTAAAAATCCACTATATTCTTTACCAAAACTTTCCAGAATAAGAATAACAACATTCTTCTTATGAAATTCATTATGCTTATAATCATGAATTGGGTTAAAAACATCAACAATTTCAGTAGCGGAATAATATTTAGGATTTTGTAAATTTTGTCTACCTACAGTTTTAACAATGGTAAATGGCGAATTTAACACTAAAGCTAAATGTTCTGGTTTAGCATATCGAGCAGCCGTTAATATACCAATAGGTTTTAATTGTAGTCCTCCTCTACCTCCAATAATCACTAAACCAAGAAACACGCTCATAAATAATAATTGAAAGACAAAAGATCGTGTGTTAAACTTAAAGTCTTTAATATTATATTTTAATACTGGATTGAATTTAATAAAGAGCCATACGCCAACGAAAAAACCAAGAAATAAAAACCAATAATCTTTTAAAAAGTCCGGTAATAAGGTAAAAAAATCATGACCCAACCATTCTTTGCTAAAATAGTCAGCAGTAAGTCTTTTGCCTTCGAATTCAAAAAAAGAAAAGTCAACAATGTTTGGAATAAGAATGGCAATATTTACAACAATAAACAAGTATTTTAAAGCTTTTTGATACCAATCATATTTTTGAACAATAACAGGTAACACACTAAAAAAAACAAGAGGTAAGTTAAGCAAACAAATAATAGCCCAATCGAAACGAAGCCCAAAAAACAGGTGCATTAACACTTGACCAATATTTAATTCAGTAAAATATTTAATATTTACAAAATAAAAAATTACTCTGGTAAGCATTAACAATGCCAAGGCTATACCCAATCTTTTAAAAAGTAATACTTGTAGTTTTATATATAAATTCATTCTCTACATTTTTGCTGCTGCAAATGTAAAAATTTATCATCTATGAATATGAAAAAAGGCAACCAAATTGGCTGCCTTTTAATGATATCTAAAAATTAACAATTTACATAAGAAAACTAAGCAATATACCCGCTGCAACCGCTGAACCAATAACACCAGAAACGTTTGGAGCCATGGCATGCATCAGCAAGTGATTGGTAGGATCTTCAGCCAGACCCATTCCTTGAACCACACGGGCACTATCGGGTACTGCAGAAACACCTGCGGCACCAATCATAGGATTAACCGGATTGTCTTTCCCTGAGAACCAATTCATTATCTTAGCAAAAATTACACCTCCCGCCGTGGCAACCATAAATGAAACAGCACCTAATCCAAAAATTAATATTGAATCAGAAGTTAAAAACACATCGGCTTGTGTTGAAGCTCCTACGGTAACACCTAACAATATAGTAATGGTATTTATTAAAGCATTACTTGCTGTGTCAGCTAATCGGTTAGTTACACCACTTTCTTTAAGTAAGTTTCCAAAGAATAACATACCTAAAAGTGATAGCGCTGAAGGAGCTATGTATGCAGTAATTAGCAATGCAATAATTGGGAACATAATTTTCTCCAAACGAGTTACTGCGCGTGGAGGACGCATCTTAATTTGGCGTTCCTTTTTAGTGGTTAGTAATCTAATTATTGGTGGTTGAATTACAGGAACTAAAGCCATATAAGAATATGCTGCAATAGCAATGGGTCCGATTAAATTTTTAACCACCTGCCCATTAGCCATAACATTTATTCCATTCGCTAATTTCGATGAAAGGAAAATAGCCGTTGGACCGTCAGCACCGCCAATAATTCCAATGGCACCTGCTTCTGGTGGAGCAAAACCTAAAAATAAAGATCCTAAAAATGTTACAAAAATACCAATCTGAGCAGCTGCTCCCAACAACATTAATTTTGGATTCGAAATCAATGACGAAAAATCTGTCATAGCACCAATTCCTAGAAAAATTAATGGCGGATACCAGCCTTGTAATACTCCTTGATAAAGAATATTCATTACACTACCAGGCTCATATATACCTAGCTTTAAGTTAAAATCAACTGCCTGAAACATAGGTATATTACCAATTAATATTCCAATGCCAATTGGGATTAACAATAAGGGTTCATAATCGTATTTTATGGCCAAGAAAATAAATAACAAACCAATTAATATCATTAATAAATGCCCCCTAGTGGCATTTGCGAAACCTGTAAACTCGTAAAAATTTAACAATCCATGAACCGCTCCAGATACAGAATTATACTCAATTCCATTAATTCCAATTAATTGATCATTATTAAGAAGCAAGGTTCTTTGGCCTAAATCAAGCAATTCTTTAGTAATTTTATAACTACTACTAGTTGAATTCGGATCTAGGTTTTTTCCAAAATGATCAACCTCTTTGGGATTAAATGTCAATAAAATTCCGTTATTTTCAATCGTCCAAATCCCTGTATAGGTTTGTTTTATTGAATCCATTCTAAAAGTGCGAAGATATAATCCATTGTGCTTGTCTATTTTGAATTCAATGGTTTTATAACGCTCAACCGTGTTTATTTTCGACCAATCGGTAATTGTATCAGGATTCACTGTTGCGTTTGGAATATACCCTCCGGCTTTATTTACCCACTTACCTTTAGTTAACTGTTGCTCAATATTTACATCCGTATTTGCGAACGAAATATTTGCATAACCGGCAAAAAACAGTACGGTTAGTACTAAGAAAATTCTTTTCATAATTTGTTGTTTTTCCGATTATTCGATTTCAAGCAATACATCTTCTTGAAGCACGGCATCGCCAACTGCCACTTTTATAGACTTAACAACACCTTCTTTTTCAGACAAGATATTATTTTCCATCTTCATTGCTTCCATAACTAACAATACATCACCTTTTTTCACGGTATCTCCCACCGATACATGAAGTTTAAATATACTTCCCGGCAATGGTGCTTTTACTTTATATGCCGAAGCATCTTTCTTTTTAATAGTTCCTTCTCCTGGTTTTGAAACTACCGGTTGGCGAACTAAAGTTGGTGTTTTTGTCACTTTAACTTCTTTATGAATTTCAATTTCATAAGAAGTTCCATTCACTTCAATTTCGGCAATACTTTCCTCAAAATTTTTAATAAGGACTTCGTATTTATGACCTTTTATAGTAAAATCAAACTTTTTCATTTTATATTATTTAACTGGCGAATTGTAAATACTGTAAATTTTCGAACTCCATGGCGAGTATCTTCTTTGAATACGATTAATGGTAATTACATTTGACTCATCATCGTGCATTTCGTTAAAATACATATGCAATGCTAAGCTTATAGCAGCACTTACATCACCACCCACAGTGAACTCATCAGTTTCTGTTTCAACTACCTTACCTTTTTTCCTTAATTCAAATTTTAGTTTCAAATTAATTAACTTTGGTATAGCACTAAAGATTAAAATCATCATAACCAAGGCTGAAAAAACAATACTGTAACCTACAATAGCGACTGTCCATCCGCCTGATTCTCCAATATTTGCAAGAATTTCATTCATAACTCTATATTTTTATAATGGAATATTGCAATGTTTTTTTGGAGGATTTGATAGTTTTTTTGTTGACAAACTCTCAAAACCACGAATAATACGGAACCTTGTATTTCTTGGTTCAATTACGTCGTCAATATATCCATATGCTGCTGCTTGATACGGATTTGCAAATTTCTCTTTATACTCATTCACCTTTTCATCAATAAATTTTGCCTTTTCCTCAGGATCAGTAAGCTCCTTTAGTTTACGACCTTCAAGAACTTCTATTGCACCAGATGCTCCCATTACGGCAATTTCTGCTGATGGCCAAGCATAATTTAAATCACCACGTAATTGCTTACACGACATTACATCATGAGCTCCACCGTATGATTTACGCAAAGTAACTGTGACTTTAGGTACTGTAGCTTCACCATAGGCAAACAACAGTTTTGCTCCATGTATAATAATACCACCATACTCTTGTCTACTTCCAGGTAAAAATCCAGGAACATCAACCAACGTTAATATTTGAATATTAAATGCATCGCAAAAACGAACAAAACGAGCCGCTTTTCTAGAAGCTTCAATATCTAATACTCCTGCTAAATAATTAGGCTGATTTGCAATTATTCCTGTTGGAACACCATTAAATTTTGCGAATCCAACAAATATATTTTTGGCATAATTCCTATGAACTTCTAAAAATTCCTGATTATCAACCAAACTATAAATTACATCTTTTATATCGTAAGGCAAATTTGGATTTTCAGGGATAATTTCATTTAAATTATCATCCATTCTCTCTATTGGATCTGAACAAAGAGTTACAGGAGGTTCTTCAAGATTATTCTGAGGTAAGTATTCTAACAGCTTACGGATTAATAATAAACCTTCTTGCTCATCCTCACATAAAAAATGTGAAACACCCGATTTAGAGGCATGAACACTTGCTCCACCAAGGTCTTCTGTTGAAATATCTTCACCCGTAACTGTTTTTACAACTTTTGGGCCAGTTACAAACATATAACTTGACTTGTCGGTCATCATAATAAAATCAGTCAATGCCGGCGAATAGACAGCTCCTCCAGCACAAGGTCCAAAAATGGCTGAAATTTGAGGTATTACACCTGAAGCTAATATATTACGCTGAAAAATTTCAGCATATCCAGCCAAACTGGTAACACCTTCTTGAATTCTGGCACCTCCACTATCGTTGATTCCAATTAACGGAGCACCAACTTTCATTGCCATATCCATAACTTTGCATATTTTTTGTGCAAAAGTTTCAGATAAGGAACCTCCAAAAACTGTAAAATCTTGTGAGAATACATAAACTACTCTCCCATCGATAGTACCATGCCCAGTTACAACTCCATCGCCCAAAAACTTAGTTTTTTCTAAACCAAAATTTGTACAACGATGTGTTACAAACATATCAAACTCCTCAAAACTCCCTTCATCAAGCAACATATCAATGCGCTCTCTGGCAGTAAATTTCCCTTTTTGGTGTTGCGATTCAATACGTTTTTCGCCACCACCCAAACGAGCTTGAGCTCTTTTTTCAATTAACTCGTTTATTTTATCTTGATTTGCCATATCTATTACGGTAACTATTGTTACAGATTAATTATTGTCGCAAAGTTCAGTTAACACTCCAAAAGTTGACTTTGGATGTAAAAATCCAATATTCAAACCTTCAGCGCCTTTTCTACCTTGCGTATCGATTAGTTTTACACCTGCAGCTTCAACATCACTTAATGCTTTATTAACATTTTCAACAGCAAATGCAATATGATGTATTCCCTCACCTTTTTTCTCAATGAATTTACCAACAGGCCCTAGAGGATCGGTTGATTCTAACAATTCAATTTTTGTGTTACCAATTTTAAAGAAGGCTGTTTTAACCTTTTGATCTTTAATTTCTTCAACTGCATAACACTCTAGTCCTAAAACTTTCTCATAATATGGAATTGCTTCGTCTAAACTTTTTACAGCTATTCCAATGTGTTCGATATGCGTAGGCTTCATATGTAAAGTAATTAGTTATTTGTAATTGTTTTATAATTGCCAATATATTATATAGTAATAATTTCACAAACTTTTATTGTTGCTTTAAATCAAAAAATTTATGTAATGATTACAATTTTAATTATTTGCAAATGTATTAAAGTCCAAACCTTTCGCAACTTGATTTGTGAATATTTTAAGGTTGTTTTTCAACATATGTTACAAATTGAAAGCAAAACCCCGAAAACCTCTTATAAATCATAGATTTTACTGCTCAAAAACATTGTAAAAAACTTGTTGTATTTTTGTTCTTATATCATGTTTTACCAGCTTATTATTCTCTTGATTTGGGAAGGTTCTGTTTGACAAAAAGATATAAATGCTTTGATTGGATGGATCGACCCAAAAATAAGCTCCGGTGAAACCTGAATGGCCAAAACTTTCTTGAGACGCCGACTCACAAGTTGGTCCCGGATCACCTTGTTTAAGAGCAGGTTTATCAAAACCCATTGCCCGACGATTGTCTTTTCTTTTATAATAAGCCTTATTAAATACTTTTAAAGTTTTGGGTTTAAAAAAAAATTCAGCCCCATAAGCTCCTTCATTTAATAACAACTGCCCCAATTTTGCCAAATCGTTTGCGGTAGAAAACAATCCTGCATGGCCAGAAACCCCGCCTAACATAGCAGCACCTGGATCGTGCACGTAACCTTGAATTATTTGCTTTCTAAAAATTTGATCATCTTCCGATGGAACAATACCCGCTTTTTCAAACTTATTTAAAGGATTATAAAGGGTACGAGTCATTCCTAATTTTGAGTAAAATTCATTATGGGCATATTCGTCGATAGATGCACCTGATTTATTTTTAATAATTTTTGGCAAGCAATAAAAACCTAGGTCACTGTACCTGTATTTTTTCTTTTTGTAGGATGGAGTATCAATAATGGCCTGATAAACTGAATCAATATAATCACTTCGTAAAAATAATCTATCAGCAATTTTTATGTTAAAAGTATCAGAATATTCTTTTTTGTATAAATCATTTCGCAAATCACCATCTTCTGTTAGTGTATTCCTATAAAAAGGAATCCAGCTTTTCATTCCTGATTGATGGGCTAATATCTGATTTACCCTAATGGACTTTTTATCTTTAACTGAAAATTCAGGCAAGTATTTTGCAATTTTTGCCATAGGATCAATTTTGTGATCCTCATATAATTTCATAAGAGAAATGGTGGTTGCTGCTAGTTTTGTGAGCGAAGCAATATCATATAAATCGTATTCTTTGACCTCCGTTTTTTTGTCATAGGTATGATATCCAAAGTTTTTATTATAAATAACCTTCCCGTTTTTTGCATAAAGCACTTGACAACCGGGCGATGCCCCCATATTTATAGCATCTAAAACAATGGAATCGACTTTGTGAAAAATTGAATCGTGTAAGTCAAATTCATAAGGCTGTGAATATGCCAAACGTATTTGTTTTTCTATTGCAATGCCTGTGCCCACCGGAAAATCATCATCTATTGAAACTGGTAAAACACCAGTAACAGAAAGTCCTCCAAATAAGGCTTGCGCCATTTTCTCCTGAACCAATACATCGTCGGAATAAGCTACAATTATTGAATTTATTTTTTCTAAAGAATAGTATCTAGCTAAGCCATAAGGATTTCCAAAAAAACAAACTGAAGTATTTATTGATGACGAAATTTTTTCTATTAAATCTAATTCATACTGTTTAATACCAAAATTATATTTAGCTGAGTTTGATATTCCTGTGTGCGAAATAATAACATGCTTATAATTTTTCAAAATACTGTCAACCCTAAGTATATTATCATTATTTATAGTAATTGTATCAATACTCATGTATCTGTTAATCATTTTATTAAAAGCATATGAATTACCTGAACCAATAGCTATTGCAAGAATCTTTTTAGTATCTAGATTCTTAAATGGTACCATACTATTTTCGTTCTTTATTAGGGTTATACTCTTTTCAATTAATTGGGCTTTGTTCTTTCGGTATTCTGGCTTATTTAAAGACTCCTTAATCGCATTTACAGCTATTGATTCGTATTGATCAAGACCAAACCATTTTTTGGCCAATAAAACCCTTCTACATCGTTCATTTATTAATTGTTCAGAAAGCACACCTTTTCTCACGGCTTTTTTAACTGCTTTAATTCCCTTTGAAACATCCTCCGGAAATAATAACACATCGTTACCGGCCAATAAAGCTTCCACTTCAATTTCACCCGGACTAAAATATTTTGTTACGCCCTTCATATTAAGCGCATCGGTAAAAACCAATCCTTTAAAACCCAGTTCATTTCTTAACACAGAATCGATCACAATTTTTGACAAGGATGCCGGACGCTTGATTTCTTTTTCCAAGGACGGAACTGCTAAATGAGCCACCATAACACCCCCCACACCGTTCTGTATAAGGTTTTTAAACGGCACTAATTCCAGTTTATTTAAACGAGTTTTACTATGATTAACCAAAGGCAAATCGAAATGAGAATCTGAATCGGTATCACCATGCCCCGGAAAATGCTTAACAACTGCCATGATATTATTATCTTGCATTCCCATGGCATAGGCCAAGCCTTTACGGGAAACTATCCTCTTATCTTCTCCAAAAGATCGAACATTAATCACCGGATTATTCGGATTGTTATTTACATCGATTACTGGTGCAAAATTTATTTGAATACCAATAGTTTTAAGCTGCTCAGCCAATTGATTTCCAAAATCATAAATTATCTGATCATCAGTTATAGCTCCCATTGCCATAGCTTTTGGATAAGAAATAGTACTATCTAAACGCATAGCTAATCCCCATTCTCCATCAATCCCAATCATTAATGGAACCTGACTTACCCTTTGCAACTCATTGGTTAATATCGCTTGATTTACGGGTCCACCCTGCATAAAAATAATTCCTCCAATTTGATTCTTTTTAACATATTGAATCATCTCCTTATTATATGCTAGAGATTTATTAGAATACACAGAAATCATAAATAACTGAGCAATTTTTTGCTCTAAAGTCATATCATTCATAAGTGAATCAACCCATGTAGTATCAACAGTTAATATTGGCGTGGAAATATCATTATTTAGATGATTGCGATTGACTTCAGAATTCAATACGCTTGAGGAAAGTATAAATATTAAAAAAATGAATAGTGTTTTGTAAACCAATGACATACATGATACTTTTTTGGGTTATTCAAATAGAAATAATTGAATATTAAAGAAAGCAATAAATTATTGAATATTGGAATTAAAAAGAGTTTAATATTTTCTGAAATTCTTCATTAGGTACAAAGCCACGTTCATCGCCACAAAATTGCTCCTTTAATCGATTTACAAAATACATATCGGCCTTACCTGCATTTTTTACAGCTATTTTACCACGGTATTCGCAATCAAAATATTCTTTAATAATAGCATAGGTCTCACCAGAAACATTCACCCTGCCAATATCACTCTCTTGTTGCATACGAGCAGCAACATTTACCGTATTACCCCAAACATCGTATAAATACTTTTTACGTCCAACCACACCAGCAATAACAGGTCCTGTATGAATTCCAATCCTACATTTCCATTGCAATCCAGCAGGAGTTATATTGGCATTTAATTGAGAATTTACAAAATGCTGTATTTCTAGACCAGCCATTACAACGTTAAAAGGATTACTACGATTGCGCAAAGGCAAACCACCCACACACATATAAGCATCACCTATAGTCTTTATTTTTTCGATAAAATGTTTTTCAATAATATCGTCAAATTCCTTAAAGTAAGAGTCTAACACATGAACCAAATCCTTAGAAGGTAATTCAATGGCAATTTTTGTAAAATCAACAAAATCAAGAAAAAATACTGAGGCCATTTTATAATCTTTTGGCTTGGCAACTCCTTTTGATTTTAATTGGCGAGCTACCTCAAAGGGCAATATATTCAACAATAATTCATCAGACTTTTTACGTTCAATTTCAATTTCCTTATTTTGGGTATTTATTTCCTTTTGTTGTTGCTCTAATAATACATTTGCACTTTTTAAATGGTTAGTAAGTGCCAGCATGTATTCATTTTTTTGATTAAGTGCTTCTTCTGTTTCTTTTAATTTAGTTATATCAGTTTCAATAGCAATAAAACGCTCAATAACACCATTGGGCGATACTACGGGCGTGAATGTTGTTTGAATCCATTTAAACTCGCCACCTCTGGTTTGGCATTCTGATACATAATTAATTGATTTTTTTGTTTTAATACACTTGTCAATTTTGCTTTCAATATCAGAATTTTTACTTGCCTCCATAATGGTTCTTCCAAATCGACGTTTAAACTCATCAATAGAATAGCCATAAAGTCGATTAAAACCTTCGTTCACCCATTCAATCTCGCCATTTGCATCAAATATTACAAATGAATTATCAGCTCTATCCATAAATAAAACCAACTTATCCATTAGTTCAAGAGTTTCCATATTAACAGAATTCTCTTCAACTATCTCGGCCATTCTTTTGTAAATTCTCAATTGATTTTCAATCCGGCTTTCTAATTCAAAATCGTTTATTTCACCACCTATAAAATCGGTTGCGCCCGATTGAAAAGCAAGTTTAATATTATTAGGAATGGTAAATGGTGAGCGATCAATAACAATAACTGGAAGGTTCTTATATTTTTCTTTCTTTTTTAATTTCTCAATTTGGTTAACGTCGTTAAAAAATATTTCTCCAGCAACAACAATTACTAAATCTAACTTATTTTGCTTGCAAAAATCAACAATCTTTGAAGTTTCAGTAATTGTAAAAATATCAAATTTATTTTTATCAATTTTATCAATAAACTCATTCGACTCACCAACAATTAATATTTGAATATTCACTTTTGCAACAATAATTGAAATGTCATTAATCAATTAGTAAAATGATAATTTTTTTTTTAATATCCTAATAAAGAGGTAGAAAAAAAGGGCTGCCATTTGGCAGCCCTTTCCTTTAAAAAGTCTATTGTAATAATCCTAAAATTTAGGTTTTACATTTTTAGTGTCAAATTTATTTCTATTAGTATTTACAACAACACTTTTGCTTGCACCTAATGTTAAATATGCTTCAAAAAGATCAGTTGATAAATAACCATTAGCAGCACACCATCCAGCCCAACTTGTTCCAGCCTGAATTAAATCATACTTAATAACAAATGTTGGATCAGAACATAAATTATCGAAAGTACCAGTTCCACTAATTGAATATGGATCTTGTTCTGCACCGTCATAAAACGTAATCATATACTCTTGTTCTGGAATAGTTAAAGTTCCATTTTCCCAGTCTACAATCATATTTACATAACTTGTATCAATAATCTCTTCACCCCAAAAATTAGTCATCCAACCAAAACCTATTCCAATAATTTGAAGTGTTTCACTTTCCATTCTGGTATAAACTTCATTTGTGACATAATTATGATAACCTGATTCATCATCAATATCAATACCAGCCCAATTACCAATAAGTAGATCTTCTCTATCACTTGGTTTAACATTTGTTACTTCTTTTACAAAAGTATATACATCACCAGCTTTGTTAACTTCCAACATATAAGATCTATACAAACTACAACTCTTGCTATTTGTCATAAGAGCAGGGAAATCAAACATTTCACCAAAAATAACACCACTTTGATTAATTTCAATAGCAGCATCGATAGTTATTGCCGCATTAAAATCACCTGCATTTATTGTAGAAAAAATATCTGCAGCTAATAAATAGTCACCATCATCTAAACTATCCATTCTTCCATAAGATTCGAATCCGCTACCATCAAGCGCTACAATTATTGAGCTATCAGCAGGATCAACCACAAGGAATCTCATATCAACCACATCCGTTGCATCAAGATCAATTCCAACAACATCATAAACATTAGTTTCCCATGAAAAATCAATTGCAATCAAAGATGATGTTGCATTCTTAATAGTTACCGTAAAAGTAACAGGAGTGAAATTTGCATTTGCTGTTTCAGCATCCCCAACTTGAAGTGTAAAACTTTCAGGTGCTTCAAAAATGTCATCTGCTTTAATTTCAACAATATCAGTAGCACTTAATGAACCTGCCTGAATTGTAATTGAACTCGGATATGAAAAATCAGCAGAAGTTGCATCACCAGCAGTTTGAGTAATGTTTAATTTAACATTTACCAATTGAACAGCATTTAATGTTGCTGTTATTGTATATTTAGCATCAGCCTCAGTAATACTACTTGTTGGCAAATCTGATGTTACAGTAACTGTAACATCTTTAGGATTCAGAGTGCTATCATCTGTAAAGTCTTCATTGCAAGCAATAAAACCAAAAGCAAAAAACAGCACTGGAATTATGTTATATTTTATTATTCTTTTCATTCTAAATATATTTTAAAGTTTACATTTATTGTCTTACCAATGTATGTATAAATTCACGAGGCCCTGATGCACCCATATATGCAAAACAGATTTTAATTTGATCTTTTCCATCATCTGCAGCTATTGCTATATTATATGTATCACATGGTAAATGAGGTACTACTTGACCATTTTCACAGGTTCCAATAGTAAGACCGTTTAACAGTAATACTTCACCTTTCCATTCATCAAGAACAGTTACGTGATAATCCCCATCAATTTGGAAATATAATGTTTGAATATCCCACCAATCTTTCCAAACATAAGTTTTAGCATCAACAGATTCAATATAAACTGTTTCACCTAAAATATAATCAGTTTGATATTCCACAGGATAATAATCAGGATGCCAGTAAATACCTTCTGCAACAATATAGGTACCGGCAAATCGAGTAGCCACTGCAACTTTTGTAGCTTTATTTAGCTCAGTTACTCTTCCATCAACAGTTGATTTATATACAAGGCTCCAATAATCACCAATAGTTAAGTCTCCATCACTTGTAGGAAGTACTTGACCAACATCATAAGCAGTGTAACCTTTTTTATACACATAGTCATTTTCAGTAACAAAAGTCAACTCTTCTGACTTCATGGTTAAGCCATCACGGATTTCATTAAATGTAAAGTCAAAATTTATAATAACATTTTCCGACTCATTTAAATTAAACGTTTGAAACAAAACACTATTTGATGTTAATATAGCGTCAACAATTGAAGTATCGTAAACTGTTGTGTCTTCTTTTACAACTGTTTCAATTAAGGTGTCTTTCCTTACTGTATAAAAAGTTTTATAAACCTCAACTTTAGTTATCTTTTCCTCACCACTGTACACTCTAATTGAACTAGTATAAGGACCAGTATTGCCAACTACATAGGAAATTGAAGGATTTTTGAGCTCAATTAACCCCCCTTCAGTAACCTGTATCTCTAATTCACTTTTATCACATGATTGAAAAACCATAAGTGAAAAAGCAAAAATTGTTAATATATATATTATTCTCATAACTTTTATTTTTTTTATTTCAACCACCAAATTTTTGTTATGAACTCATCAGGTCCTTGAGCAGCAACCGCAGCTTTATAATTGACTCCATTTACCGATGATTCAACCGACTCATACTTAAGTCTGCTTGGAATTTCAGAAACACCATCCAAAGGATCAACTGCCATAGTGAGTTCAGGATAACCAGTTCTGCGCCATTCTGTCCATGCTTCAAACCCTTGACAGAAAAGAATAATCCATTTTTGTTGACCAATTTTTTTAAGAGCTTCAGCAGCAGTATATGCTACTCTAGTGTCGGCCATGTAGGCTGCATAATCAGAAACACCATTTTCTGTCATAGAATTCACAATAGCAGCTTCATATTTTGCTTGTGCAGTAGCGTCACCACCAGAAATATAGCCTTCTTTTGCAGCTTCAGCTTGCAATAATAACAATTCAGTATAGGATACTAAATATGCAGGAGCTGTTGCTTCAAGATATAATGCACCAATACCAGACACATCTGCTGTATTAAAATTATCTAAAGGAATTTGCTCATATCCATTTGGTTTACCAACGTATACATCAGTTTCACCTTCAATTGGTTCAGCCATTATTGGTAATCTAGGATCAGAAAAATCTAACATATGATTAACAAAAGTTGCTGACAATTTGTGTTCGTCTCTACCTTGGTCAACTATTGTTTCAAATAATGGATTTGCTTCAGGAGAAGCTGATGTATAAACTAATTTTGCTTCGTCAGTATTTGAAGAAAATAACATTTTACTATCAACTAATGCTTGCAATTCTGAATGATCAGTCATTTTGGAGGAAATTCTCATTAATGCTCTAAATTTCAAAGAATGCGCAAATTTATTCCATTTTGCAGCATCACCACCATATAGTATGTCCATGTTTGGATCAATTGTTCCTGATCCTGCTAACTGAGGCATAGCAGCATCTAACATTGCTAAAACACCATTGTAAACATTTTCTTGTGAATCATACGTTGGAGTAAAATTACCAGCAGAGGCTCCAGTTAAAGCTTCTGAAAATGGAACGTCACCATAAAGATCCGTTAACATCAAAAAACAATAGGCTTTTATAACTTTAGCAACCCCTTGATTTACCGTATTACCTTCAACAACAGCCAATTCTTCCATTTGATTTGCCTGTGAAGCAGCATAATACAATTGATTCCAAACACCGTCCAATGAAGTTACACGTGGACGATATCTATCTGGATTATTATAATCGGTTAAAGCATTATGCTGAACCCAGTTCTCTCCTATTTCACTTCCATTAAATGTGGAATAAATAGTATTCATTGCTGCTCTCACAGCAGTTCCTATTAACATGGACGAAGGAACAAATGTAGGATTATCTCCAGTCTTATTTATTTCCTCAAAGTCCTTGTCGCAACTATTAAAAAATCCGGTTGTGACAATTGCTAGAAATATTATTAATATTTTTTTCATTGTATACACTAATTAAAATTTCAAATTCAAACTAAATCCAATACTACGAGCTGAAGCCAGCTGACCAAACTCTTGTCCCTGTTCTGCATTTTCACTACTAAAACCAGTTTCAGGATCAATGTGAGGAGCATTTCTAAAAAGAATAGCTACATTTCTTGCCACAACAGAAACGTTAAGGCCACTAATACCTGTTCCTTCAAACCATTGTTTAGGTAAATTATAACCTAAAGTAAGTTGACGAAGCTTCACATAAGAGGCATCAAAAACCGATGTTTCAACAATTCCATCTCCATAAGTAGTTTTGTTAAATGTTTCAGCTGGTACTACAACATCATTTTTAACATAAACAGGATCGCTATCAGTACCAATGTTTTTAACACCTTCACCAACAACACCAGTTTCTCTACCATACATAGTCTCTTCTAAAATACCAGCATATTGTCCCCAAGCATTTGTCATTGAGTACACTTCACCACCAATTTTAGCATCAACTAAAGTAGTAAAAGAAAAGTTTTTATAATTAATACCAAGACTAACACCACCAGTCCAATCAGCATTAATATCACCTAATACTTCATTTTCACCTTGTTGTGGAAGACCATCTTTATAAACAACTTCTCCAGCATCGTTTCTAAGTAACGAAGTTCCAACAATTACCCCATAAGGATATCCTTCTCTGGCTTCAAGGGTCATGTTCCATTGTCCACCTAGGATAAGAGATTCTTCATCATTTTCATCGTCAGATCCTGCTTTAATAACTTCATTATTATTTCTAGCGAAGTTTACATCTAAATCAACAGAAAAATCTTGAGCTCTATTTTCATATACAGTGGCTCCCAAATGAAGTTCTACACCTTTATTACGCAATTCTCCAACATTATCCCAAACACGCAAAACTCCTGAAGATCTTGAAACTTGAACTGGAAGAATCAAGTCGGTAGTTGTCATGTCATAAAGAGTAAGATCAAATCTCAATTTATTTTTGAACATTTTCATCTCAATACCACCTTCAATACTATTGGTAGTTTGAGGTTTTATTTTACTATTCTTCAATGTTGTTGGGAATTGTCCAAATGTATTACCAGACCATGGTAAAGCAGATAATTCATAAACTGGAATCACATCTCCTGCAATAAGTGGACCTGAACTACCTACTTTTGCCCAACCACCATTTACTTTTACATAATCTAAAAATGGCAAGTTTAAATCAACCATATCTGAAACAACAGCTGATAAGGTAACTGAAGGATAGAAGAATGAATTATTATCAACTGGCAATACCGAAGCCCAGTCATTTCTACCTGTTACATTTAAGAAAAGGTAATCTCTGAAAGAAACTTCACCAGTTCCATATAAACTATTAATTGCTTCTTCAAAATGGTCATTCTTGTTAAGAGGGGTTGTACCTGCTTTAACATTTAATAAATTAAATACTCCATCCAATTCCAATTGTATACCTGTAAAATTGGTTGTTCTGGTCATACGCATGCTGTTACCACCAAAATTGAAAGAAGTTTTGATATCTGATCCAAATTCTCTTTGTACAGACAACATAAAATTTGAATTAATTTCACTGAAGGTACGATGACGCTCGTCATAATAACCATCAACTCCAGTTCTATTTCCACCATACAAAGCAGAAGTTGGAGCATCAGCTGCGGCTCCTTTAGCCAATTTAGCACTGGTAAGTGATTTGTATTCATCTATCGATATAGCACCACTTAAACTAATCCAATCGGTAAAGTCATAATTAAGACCAAGATTACCCATTACTCTATCCTTAGAAAAGGAGTTTGTGTTTGTGGCTAACTGCCAGTAGGGGTTGTTATGAAATCTAGTATTCCAGTTAATTGGAATACTTCCAGCACCATATGTTGATCCAGGAAGAGCCAAAGGTATATTTTCGTAGTCTTTTAAAGCTTCGAAATCAACCTGACGACCAGCCCAAATGGTTTGCTGAGTTACATTTGACCCATCATAACCTCCTGCTGGAATATTGTCACTCCAAGACTTAATATAATTCACATTAAAATTTGAACTGAATTTATCTGTAAAATCATGAGAACCTGAACCTGTTACTGAAGCTTTTTGAAAATCAGTAAATGGAATCATCCCTTTTTGATCTGTATAACCCATTCCAAGTCTGTAAGTAGTGTTCTCCGATCCACCAGACATTGAAACATCCGTTTTTGAAGTCACACCAGTTTCATAAAAGTTTTTCACATTATCAGGATGTGAAACCCATGGCTCTGGTTGTGGGTTATTAGGATTATTAATATATGAAGTAAACTGCATAAATTCTAAGCCCTTATCAAGTGGAGGTCCCCAACTTTCGTCAACACCACCGCCAAGAGAAGTACCATTACCATAATCAAAAAAGTCTTTGTCTGGACCTTGTCCGTATGAATTTTGAAAATCAGGTAATGTTAAAGGTCTTTCAAAAGTTACACTAGTATTCAATTCAACACCAAGTGTTTTTCCTCTTTTCCCCGTTTTGGTAGTAATAACAACAACACCATTTGCAGCTCTAATACCATAAAGTGCAGAAGCATTTGGCCCTTTTAAAACATTCATCGATTCAATGTCATTTGGGTTAATATCTGCAATACCATTTGGAACATCAAATCCACCGCTTCCACCAGCAGTACCTTCATTCCTGTTCGACATTGGAATTCCATCAACAATAAATAAGGGTTGATTATCTCCATAAATTGAACTAGATCCTCTTAGTATCATACGAGAAGAAGAACCCACAGCACCAGAGCTATTGGTAATTTGAACACCAGCTATGCGTCCACTTAAAGAGTTAACCAAGTTTGCCTCTGGAGCCTTATTTAACTCTTCACCCTTAACTGTTTGTGTTGCATACCCAATAGATTTCTCTATTCTTTTAATACCCAATGCAGTTACCACAACTTCATCTACGCCTATAACTTCCGCTTCCATTACAACGTCAATTACATTTGTTGATCCAATAACTACCTCTTTTGTTTTCATTCCTACAAATGAGAATACTAGAGTTTGAGAATTTTCAGGAACTCCTAATGAGTACTTACCATCAATATTGGTAATTGTACCAACGGTTGTTCCTTTAACAGCGACAGATACACCAGGTATAGAAGTGCCATCCTCTGAGGAGGTAACTGTACCTGTAATCGTCCTTTGTTGCGCATTAACCATCTGTAAGCCAAGTATAACCAGACATACAAATAGCATGGTAAATTTCTTCATAAATAAACAAATTTAAGTTAATAAATAGTTGTTAATTGTTGTTAATTGTTGTTATGCAACTACTAATTTGAGGAAAAAAATGGAAACTAACAAACTTTTGCACTACAATGCACAGTATTCATAAGGGTTAAACTATTTTTTTTTATTCTTTAATCACTAAATAACTATCAGTAAGCTATTAAAACAAGCTAGTTATAAACAAGTTGCAAACTATTGTAGAATTAAAGTGTTAAAGAGCATATGAGAGCAGGGTAGGGTAGGTAATGCCTTTTCTTAAAATAAAGAAGGCTGCTCATTCAGAGCAGCCTTCTTTATTAATAAAATTTATATTAAATATTATATTTTACTTTCTACAATTTTTAATACTTCTTTTTCTATAATTTCGGCATTTTTCAGAAGGTTGTCCCCTTTTGAAATAATATCATTAGCGAATGATTTGTCTTCAATACCTGCCGCATTAATCTTAACGTTTAAAAATGCGCCAACTACTCCAGCTTTTGCAGCAATTGCTCCTACGCCGGCATCGGTAACGGAATTTGGATTGCCTATTTCTGCCATTGCTTTCATAACCTCCATGGCACCTAAGCATAACTCCATTGTTTTAAAGGGCACTTCGGTGGCATATATGGTGGCATCTTGAATCGCTTTTTTTCGAGTCGCTTTATCTTCATCCGTTTTCTTGGCTAAACTAAAAGCATCCATAATCTTATTAAAGGCATTGGTGTCTTCGTCTACCATTTTTAAAAGTTGTGTTTGGTAAGATTTTGCTTTCTCTGCCCAATCGCTAAATTCCTCCCAACGGCTGTCCCAACCACGTTTGTGCGACGATAAATTTGCAACCATGCCGCCTAAAGAAGCACCCATTGCTCCCATATAGGCTGATATAGAACCACCACCAGGAGCAGGAGATTCTGATGCTGTTTCATCTGCAAATTCAACTAAATCCATATCAATAAGTCGCTTTTTGCCTTTATTATTCTCCTTTTCAAGAATATACTCAATTATCTTCTTTTCTGGTTCAAATGGGTATAATTCATCTAATCCTAAGGATTTAACAGCTATTTTAATTAGTTCTTTATCAGATACACCCGTTGATCGTTCTTGTTTGCGTAAAAAGTATTTTCCAGTTTCAAGCATGGCTTCTAACGGAACAACTCCTACCAATTCGGAACCTGACACTCTCATTCCTCGGGCTTGAGCTCGTTCACAAGCCGTGTCAAAAGCAACATGCAACGGGGTTACTTGAATATCGGTTAAATTCATTGAAATTTGTGCAATTCCAAATTCCTCAATAAACCAACCAATAGCTTTTACTGATTTCAGTAATCCTGGTTCAATAACTGTGTTGCCATTTTTATCAAGAACCGGCTTCATGCTTTGTGGATCTAATTTTGTTCGTCCGCGTTCTCTTAAATCAAAAGCCACCGCATTGGCTCTGCGAGTTGATGTAGTATTTAAATTAACATTATAAGCAATTAAAAAATTTCTTGCTCCTACTGCGGTCACTCCTGTTTGAGCAACTTTTTGGCTAAATTCAGTGGGGCCAAAATCTGGTTTCCAATCGGGATTCGACAATTTATCGCTTAAACCTTCATATTCACCGCTGCGGCAAGTTGCAAGATTTTTACGTTTTTCTTCACGTGCTGCCGATTCATAGCAATAAATAGGAATATTTAATTCATTAGCTATTCTTTCGGCTAATTTATGTGCATACTTTACAGTTTCTTCCATGCTAATGTTAGCTACAGGAACCAACGGACAAACATCAGTTGCTCCAAAACGTGGATGCGCTCCGGTATGCTTCCTCATATCAATCAATTCAGAAGCTTTTTTTATGGCTCTAAAAGCGGCTTCGCAAACCTCCTCGGGAGAACCAACCATGGTAACAACCGTACGGTTCGTAGCTTTTCCTGGATCAACATCAATAAGTTTAACGCCATCAACAGCTTCAATTTCAGCTGTAATTTGATTTATTATATTCATATCGTTCCCTTCGCTAAAGTTGGGAACACATTCTATAAGTTTTTTCATTTTAAGATATTTTATGTGATTATTTCATTCCATTAGTAAGTAATAAAAAATCAAAAAACTATGGATATCGTTTTCTGAATGTTTTTCGCATACATATATTATTATATACAGTCATTTTTTAATCTTAAATAAATTCCCCTCTTAGCATTACTTTTTCAATCAAGTTGCTTGTGTAAGCATAAGGTATAAATTCATAATTGTCAATTTCAGTAGTCACATATAAATTAGCAACTTTTCCTCTACAAATTGAGCCATGCGTTTTTTCTATACCCATGGCATAGGCGGAGTTTATAGTAGTTGCATTTATAACTTCTTCGGGTGTCATTTTATAATTAATACATCCGAGCGACATAATAAATTTCATATTCCCTGAGGGCGATGAACCTGGATTGTAATCGGAAGCCAAAGCTATGGGAAGACCTGCATCCATCATTTTTCGTACCGGAGACAATGGCATATTCAAAAAGAAAGCTGCTCCTGGAAGTATTGTTGGCATTGTATTAGACTTTAACAGACTCTCGATTTCAGTATCGCCAACAAATTCTAAATGGTCCACTGATAAAGCATTGTATTTAACTCCCACTTGAATTCCACCCGAATAATCTAACTCATTAGCATGTATTTTTCCGGTCAAACCATGTTTTTCACCGGCCTTTAATATCCTATCGGTTTCGTCAACTGTAAAAAAGCCTTTATCGCAAAAAACATCAATATAATCTGCTAATTTTTCTTCAGCAACTTTGGGAATCATTTCATTTATTACCAAATCAACATATTCATATTGTCGGCCTTTGTAATTCGCCGGAACTGCATGTGCTCCTAAAAAAGTAGCTTTTATTTCGAGCGGAGTCGTTTCTTTTAGTTTTTTAATCACACGAAGCATTTTCAACTCATCTTCGGTTGAAAGGCCATAACCACTTTTTATTTCAACAGCACCCGTTCCAAAATTTGCAATTTCGCGAATTCTTTCCATTGCATTCTGATAAAGTTCTTCTTCAGAAGCAATATGAAGCCTATTCGATGAATTCAATATTCCGCCACCTCTCTTGGCTATTTCTTCGTACGATAAACCTTTAATTTTATCAACATACTCAATCTCGCGACTGCCTGAGTAAACCAAATGAGTGTGAGAATCGCAAAACGAAGGTAATATCATTCTACCGCTAACATCAACCTCAACAATAGTTTCATCTTCATTAAAATCTGGAATCTCGGTCATCGGACCAAAATCCTTTATAAATTCATCTTCAATCAACAAAAAAGCATTTTCAATGAATGAAAGATTTGCCATTTCTTTACCTGCAAGCCATTTTCTTGCATTGTCTTCAACTTGTATAAGCTTTTTTATATTAATAAATAGCGTTTTCATTTGTCTAATTAAGTATAATTTAAAGGTTCGAAATTATGAAATTGCATTAAGAATCGTTTAATATTTAATGGTATTGTAAAGCATTATTAGCAATTATTAAATCGATTTTACCAAAATCTATTATCTTTATCTAATCATTGAACACAAACAACAACATTTCTGCTTATGACCACAAGATTGAATTTAGTATTCATTTTGTTTCTTTTTAGTCAATCGCTACTAATTGGACAGGAATCAAATGAAAATAAAGAAGGCAAAACCGGATGGAATTTTGGTGCCTTGCCAACCATAACTTATAATAGCGATTTAGGCTTGCAGTACGGGGCTTTGGTTAATTTGTACGATTACGGTGATGGAGAAGTATATCCGACATATTACCACTCTATTTATGCTGAAGTATCAAGGTACACAAAAGGTAGTGGAATTTTCAGATTATTTTACGATTCAAAATTTTTAATCCCTAATATTCGTTTTACGGGTGATCTTTCGTACTTGCCCGACCAAGCGCTCGATTTTTATGGTTTTAATGGTTCAAAAGCAGTTTATAATAAAGATTGGGAGGATGATTCCAGTGATTCGTACAAAACCCGAATGTTTTACAAACAAAAGCGTAATATTTTCAGAACAAAATTAGATTTTCAGGGAAAAACCGGAATTAAGAATTTAAACTGGGCTGCAGGTTTAAATTTAATGAACTTTGATTTAAATACAGTGGATATTGAAAAGTTAAACAAAGGAAAAGATGACGATAAAATTCTACCTGACACTGCCACATTGTATGATCAATATGTAAAATGGGGTGTAATTAGCGAAAAAGAAACAAAGGGAGGCTTTTTTACAAGTTTAAAAGGTGGTTTAGTTTATGATAGTCGCGATAACGAGCCGAACCCAATGAAAGGTTTATGGAGCGAAGCTGTACTGTTTCAGTCCTTTAATTCTGATTTCACCTTTACTAAAGTAGCAATAACTCATCGTCAGTATTTTACCTTAATTAAAGAAAATTTATCATTTGCGTATCGGCTAGGTTTTCAAGGCGTAATTGCTGGCGAAGCCCCTTATTATTTGCTTCCATACATGGTTTACTCCTACTTACCATCTTCTACTACCGATGGTTTAGGTGGTTCAAAATCGGTTCGTGGAATTGTTCGAAACCGTGTGGTTGGTAAAAGTATGGGATATGCAAATATGGAACTTCGTTGGAAATTTTCACACTTCACTTTACTAAATCAAAACATCTATTTAGCCCTAAATCCGTTTATGGATTTTGGACAGGTTTTGGTTGAACATGATTTTGAAAGAGACATAACAAAGTTAGAAAGCTCAGATAATCTAGATGATTATTTCAAATCGGGTTCCGACAAACTCCATATAACTTATGGTTGTGGTTTTCATTTAGCAATGAATCAAAATTTTATTATTGCCATTGATGCAGGATTCCCACTTGAGGAGCAAGATGGGAACATGGGTCTATACATTGGATTGAACTTTTTATTTTAAATTTGCAATATTTAAACCTTTAATAAGAAAGTTAAATGTTTGAAAATCGGATCAAATACCGTTAATTTAAGCTTTAAAATAATTTGGAGAACCTATTTGATATGGAAAACATACTAGTTGGAGCAAATATTATTCTTCTTTTAGGTGTAGGTATGTTAATATTAATCATTTATCGATTAAACACTAAAAAAGAAGCTACTGAAGTAATAAACTATTCAGAACTCATACAAAAGAATACATCATCGCTTATATTTGATCTAAATGGAATTTTAATTTCAACAACCATAAAAAAAGAAGAAAATCAAATTTTAGGAAAGCTTCAACTAGGAGATAATATTTCAGAATTTAAAGAATTTAAAAATATTGACAAATATTTTGAGTCATGTAAGAAATTTAAAAAAACTGTATCACTTAAATTAGTGGAGCGCGAAGAAAATAAAATTGGAAGTAGACATGACTTAATTTTCACACCCATTCAAAAAAATGAAGAGCTAGACTCTATATTAGTTATTTCGCAAAAAATTGTAACAAAAAAAGGCGATTCAACTCATTTAACTCAAAACAAAGAGCTTGAAGAACAGAGAAATTACGCACTAAAACAAATTGATGAAGTTGAAGCACAAAAAAGCGAACTCGAATTAGCCTTTAAAAAGTCGAGCAAGCATCACATTATGCTTCAAAAGGCTATGCGGAAAATTGAAACGCAAAAAAATGATCTTGAAAAAGCCCTTGACACTATTAATATTCAAAAAGCTAAACTTGAAAAAGCAAATAAAGAAATTCGTGAAAGTAGCCGAATGAAAGAAATTTTTTTGGCAAATACTAGTCATGAAATTAGAACCCCTTTAAATGCAATATTAGGTTTTACAAATTTGCTTCTTAATACCGATCTTGAACTGAGTCAAAAAAAATACTTAGATAGCATAAAAGCCTCTGGAAACAATTTACTGGTGGTAATAAATGACATTCTTGATTTTTCAAAAATTGAATCAGGCAAACTTACCCTTGAACAAATTGATTTCGATTTTAGAAACCTTGTAAAGCATACTATAAATACTTTAACCGTAAAATCTCAAGAAAAACAAATTGAATTAAAATACGACATTTCAGATGATATTCCCAATGTAATTATTGGCGATCCGGTTCGTTTAAATCAAATATTAATAAATCTTCTGGGCAATGCAATTAAATTCACCAGCTCAGGCGGATACGTTCGACTGGCAGCTACAACCGGAAAATTAGTTGACAATAAAATTAAACTACTTTTTAAAATTGAAGACAATGGAATTGGCGTTCCAAAAGATAAATTAACTGATATTTTTCAAAGCTTTACCCAAGGGGAGAGCGATACAACCAGAAAGTTTGGTGGAACTGGATTAGGCCTGTCAATAGTTAAACAACTCATTGAATTACAAGATGGTGAAATTGCCGTTGAAAGCACCATTGGAGTTGGCACTTCATTTACCTTTTATATAATGCTTAAGATAGGAGATGATAAAAATGTAGTCTCTAAATCGGACAAGAGATATTCGATGAATCGAACGGGTTCTGATGAAATGAAAATATTATTGGTTGAAGACAATATTATTAATCAGCAATTAGCCTTTGACACCATAAAAACGTGGAATAAAAAAATTGAGATTGACTTAGCTGATAATGGTAAAATTGCCCTTGAAAAAATTCAAGCTAATACTTATCATTTAGTGTTAATGGATATACAGATGCCAGAAATGGATGGAAACGAGGCAACTGTTGCAATCAGAAAACTTGATAGTGAAAAATGTAAAATTCCTATTGTGGCAATGACAGCTCACGCACTAAAAAACGAAAAAGAAAATTGTCTTAAAATGGGAATGGACGATTACATTTCAAAACCATTTGATCCTGAAGATTTGTTTGATAAAATATTAAAATTTGCACCAAAAAATACTAAACCAATCAATGCTAACAAATCGAAGAATGAAAATTCACAATCGAAAATACCCAGTCAAATACCATTCAACTACTTTAATACAAAAAATCTAATTAAAATTTATCACGATAATAACAATAAGATTAAAAAAATTGTTGGAATGTGCTTCGAGAGCATTCCTAATGAACTAATTGAAATTCAAAAAGCTTTTGATAATAAAGAATGGGATATATTACGCAATAAAGCACATTCATTAAAACCAAAACTTGGCTATTTAGGCATGGAAGAAATGCAAAATAATGCAAAGAAAATTGAACTAAAATCGCAAGAACAAGATCCCGAAGAGCAAATACAGTCCCTAATTAATTCTATCAAAAATCATTGGCAACTAGCCACTCCCGAAATTAAAAACTTTATTACATAAATTCTGTGAAAAAAATACTAATATATCTCCTACTTTTAGGCCTAGCAAAAAGCTCATTCTCAACTAATATTGACAGCTTAAAAAATTTATTACAAAGTTCAGCCCCAAAAGAAATCATTAGCATTCAATTAAAAATAGCTGAAATTTATGCTATAAGCAACTATGACAGTGCGCTGATTTATTGCAATCAAATCATTTTAAATGCAGAAGAAGCTAAAAATAATATCGCTAAAGCTAAAGCTCTAAAAATAATGGGCAATGTCTATTTCCGAAAAGGTGAACTGCAAGAAACCATTAACTATTATAGTAAAAGTCTGGAAATATTTGAAAAAGAACATGTATACACTGAGATTGCAAAAATTCATAATAATTTTGGTTTTTTGTACCAAAAATTAGGAAACAACCTAAGGGCAATCAGCCATTTAGAAAAAGCATTAAAGGTTTATATCGATACACAAAATGAGTTATTACAAACAGGGCCATTAAACAATCTTGGCTTAATTTATTTTAGATCGGGCGATTATCATTTAGCATCGGACAATTTTTATAAAGCTTATTTAATTGCCCAAAAATTTAATGAAACTGAAGTATTAATTAATACATCGATTAATTTAGGCGCCTTATATGTTGAATGGGGTAAATATATAGAGGCACTAAAATACTATAATCAAGCTATTGATTATTCATATGAATCAAACAATTTAGATGCAATATCTACTGCAAAACTTAACATTGGAATCATTTACGAAGAATTAGGAAACTACAGTACTGCAATAAATTATATATTAGAAAGTCTTGAAATTAGAAAGTCAATTGACGCCAAAGGAAGAATTGCCTCAAGCTTAATTAAATTAGGAGACATTTATCAAGCATGGGGGAAATATCAAATTTCACTTGACTACTATTTTGAAGCCATTGAATTTGCAAAAGAAACAAAAGATAAATTTTCGCATGGAAATGCACTAGCAGGTATTGCTACAGTTTATTATAAAACAGATTTATATAAAAAAGCCTTAGATTACTTTTTTGAAGCCATTATTTTATTCGAAGAAATAAATAGCAAAAAAGAAATTGCAGAAGCAAATAGTCATATTGGTTATATTTACTCAACCAAAATTAACGATTATAAAACTGCAGAAAATCACTTTCAAATTGCCGAAACAATTTTTAATACATTAGATTCAAAAGCAAAACTAGCCGATTTATATTATTTTATGGCAATTCATTTTTTAACTAAAAAAGAATTTCAAAAAGCTATTAGTTATAGTAAAAAAAGCATCAATTTATTACCTCAAAACAATTATCACTTACAAAATAATTACCTTTTATTGTCTGAGGTTTATAAAAAATTAAAAAGAAACACTGAATGTATAAATGCACTCGAAAAGGCAATAGTTTACAAAGATTCCGTTTCAAAGAACGAAGCTGTTTTACTGATGACTAAGTTTGAAATAAAATACAAAATGCAGCAAAAAGAAAAGGAGATCTCTGACCTCACCAAGCAATCAGTAATCAGTGATTTGGAAATTAAAAAGAAAAAAACTGCACGTAATATGTTTATTGGTTTTTCTATACTTCTTGCGCTATTACTGCTTATATCCTTGTATTTCTTTCGTAAATTAATAAATGTTAACAAAAAACTTACAACACAACAATTAAAAAACGAAACACAAAAAAACGATTTGCAAAAAGCAAATTCTGAGTTAATCGATTCGAAAAATAAAGCCGAAAAGCTAAGTGCTTTTAAAAGTCAATTTTTAGCTAATATTAGCCATGAAATAAGAACTCCATTAAATGCAATCACAGGATATGCAAAACTAATAAGCAAGAATTTGATTAAAGAAACCAATAGACATCATATTAACCATGTAATACAAGCAAGTGAAAATATGATGGTAATTATAAATGACTTGCTTGATTTTTCAAGAATTGAAGCTGGAAAAATGGTTATTGACTCCATTGAATTTAAACCCATTGAAATTATATCTCAAACAATATCAACACTAAAATTCCGATCTGACGAAAAGAAAATCAAATTAGAAGTTCATATCGATCCATTGGTTCCATCATCCGTTATTGGTGACCCATATAGATTAAGCCAAATTCTTATTAATCTGGTTAATAATGCAATTAAATTTTCTGAAAAAGGACAAATCATATCTATTGAAACTGCAAGTGAAAGAAATAACGACAACTGTATTCTTACATTTAAAGTAGTTGATAATGGCATTGGAATTACTGAAAGTAAATTAGAAAGTATATTTGAAAGCTTTACTCAAGCACACAGCGATACTTCTCGAAACCATATTGGAACAGGCCTTGGCCTAGCTATTGTTAAACGATTAATTGAATTGCAAAATGGGAAAATTACTGTTAAAAGCAAAGTGAATAAAGGTTCCGAGTTTCAGTTTTATATACCGTATAAAATAAATGTTCTGAAAAATGAGTATAAAAAAAATACCCTAGCAACTAATTCACCAACAAAGCCAAAGAGTATTGAAAAGTATATTTTATTAGTAGAAGATAATGAGATTAACCAAGAATTAGCCAAAGACACCATTTTATCATGGAATGAAAAATTTATTGTTGACATCGCTGAAAATGGAAAAGAGGCTCTTGAGTTAATGCAATCAAAAGTATACGATGTTATATTAATGGATATTCAAATGCCCGTAATGGATGGCCATGAAGCTACACAATATATTCGCACAAGTTTACCAAAGCCAAAATGCAATACTCCTATTATTGGAATGACTGCCCATGCAATGAGCTCGGAAAAAGAATTGGCTTTAAAAAATGGAATGAATGAATATATTATAAAACCATTTAATCCAGATGAATTGAAGCAAAAAATATTTTCTTTTATAAAGAAAAATATTTAGATAACTAAAAAAATGCTATTTTTTAAATTTTATAACTATTAATAAACCAATAATTATTAACTTTAACTTTATTAAAAAATTAACACATGAACGGTAAATACAATATTATTCTGGTTGATGACGATTTTATTTTTCTGGAAATGCTCAAAGAATCACTTATTGATAATCCAGACTTCAATATAGTTGCGTTTCAATCTGGAGAAGAATGCTTAAACCACATGCATTTAAATCCTGATGTTATTGTTCTTGATTATTATTTAAATAGTGAAAATCAAGAAGCAAAAAATGGACTTGATATTTTAAAAGAAATCCATACAATAAATCCTCAGGCAAAAGTTATCATACTTTCAGGTCAAGAAGACGGAAATCTGGTTTACGATTTTGTTCGAGAAAATGCAACGAACTATGTAGTAAAGGATAACAATGCATTTGAAAATGTTAAAAATGCAATTGAAGATATTATAAAAATATTATAAGAAATACACAACTACTATGCTAAAAAAGCTACCTAAATGGTAGCTTTTTTTATCTTAAATCAATAATTTCAACACCTTTGTAATCTGATGTATTAAACTCAAAGTCAGAGTCCTTAACCTTTTGGTCAATAATAATATTTGATAAAATAAGGGTCATCCTAGTTCCATCCTTCAAAAAATATTTCAAAGAATGTAAATCATTTTCAGAAGTAAACCAACACCTGATTTTAAAATATGGATTATCTAAACTTTCAGGCGATAAATCAATCACAGTCAGATTCTTATTTTCAATCGTTTCATTTCCATTCAGCATATATTTAAACCCATTTTTATAAATAGAGAAAATGGAAAGGGGATCAATCAAAAACTTTTCCTCAAAATCTAAATCCTCATCACTTACAATATCAGAAATATTAACTTCGTTATTTCCCTTCAAAAAAACCCAACGTGTCTTCCCATCACTAAAAGTAGTAGTACCATCCAATTCCATTTTAAATTTTTTCCCTTTAATTAAAACAGAACCTTTATAGGTATCAATACCACTTTCTCCAACTGAGTTAATTTGATATTCAAAATCTGTTTTTATAGAATGGTAAGCATTTGCCTTTTTCTCCACTGCAATCAAAAGTTTCTCTGCCTCAGGATCTTTTTGTGCCCAGCATAATACAGTTGATAAAAGTGCAATGCTCAGTAATAGTATATTTTTCATTTTATTTTTTTATTTATTCAAATTATTCAATAATTGTTCCAAACTATATTCATCGGGAAGTAATACCTGACGAGCCTTGCTTCCTTCAAATTGCCCAACAACACCAGCGGCTTCCAATTGATCAATTATCCTACCTGCACGGTTGTAACCAATTGAAAATTTACGTTGAATTAATGACGTTGAACCCTGCTGATTAGCAACAATAATTCTGGCTGCATCGTCAAATAAAGCATCACGTTTTGATAGATCCACTTCCAATATATCTGAGGAATCATCACTTTTATATTCTGGCAAATAATAGGGCGTTGGATAGGATTGTTGACTTTCAATAAAATTCATTATTTTCTCAAGTTCAGGAGTATCCACAAATGCACACTGCAATCGAACCATATCACTCCCTTGCGAAATAAGCATGTCTCCTCTACCAATTAATTGATTCGCTCCAGGAGAATCAAGAATGGTTCGTGAATCCATCATACTGGTAACTCTAAATGCAATTCTGGCAGGGAAATTTGCTTTAATTAATCCTGTGATAATATTAGTAGTAGGCCGTTGGGTTGCTATTATCAAATGAATTCCAATAGCACGAGCCAATTGTGCCAAACGAGCAATGGGTAGCTCAACCTCTTTACCGGCTGTCATAATTAAATCGGCAAATTCATCGATAACTACCACAATATATGGTAAAAAACGATGCCCTTTTTGTGGATTCAATTTTCGAGCAATAAATTTGGCATTGTACTCTTTTAAATTTCGTGTTTGAGCCATTTTTAACAAGTCATACCTTGCATCCATTTCAATACACAATGAATTTAAGGTATCTACTACTTTCATTGTATCCGTAATTATTGCTTCTTCGGAATCGGGTAGCGATGCCAGAAAATACTTTTCAAGTTTTTGATATAAGGTGAGTTCTACTTTTTTCGGATCGATCAAAACAAGTTTCAACTGCGCAGGATGCTTTTTATATAATAAGGAAGTAAGTATAGCATTTAAACCCACCGATTTTCCTTGACCAGTAGCTCCTGCAACCAGCAAGTGAGGCATTTTGGTTAAATCCACCACAAAAGTTTCGTTTGAAATAGTTTTCCCTAAAGCAATGGGTAATTCATACTTAGTCTCCTGAAATTTCTTAGATGCAATAATTGATCGCATGGATACAATCTCTGGTTTGAGATTTGGCACTTCAATACCAACGGTACCCCGTCCTGGAATGGGTGCAATAATCCGAATGCCCAGCGCAGCTAGACTTAATGCAATATCGTCTTCAAGATTTTTAATTTTTGAAATTCGCACTCCAGGAGCCGGCACAATTTCGTACAAAGTAATGGTTGGACCAACAATCGCTTTAATCTTATCAATTTGGATTTTATAATTTGCTAAGGTTTCAACAATACGGTTTTTATTACTATGCAATTCAGCTTCTGAAACACTCACATTCGAAGCATCGTGTTCTTCTAACAATTCCAGAGGAGGCAATTTGTAATTTGATAAATCTAAGGTTGGATCGTAATCACCCTCAGGCAAATCACGTATTTTATCAGCGGGGTCGTCTTCTTCGGTGCGTTTACTTTCAATGCACAATTCGATAGCTCCATCTTTTTCGTTTTTTGGCAAGTTTTCACTCACACTCTTTTGTTCTTTTTCAACCACTTTTACTTCAATAGTTTCAAGGTTATCGAAACCAGGAAACCCTATGTTGTCATCTGATTTTTCTTCGAATACAGGCTCTTCCTTATCCTCATTATTTCTATTTGAAGTAAATTCTACCGAAAAAGAATCGTCCTCAGCATCCGATTTATTTTCAAGCAATTCCTCAGCAGAGTTTTCATTTCCTGACTCTAAGGGTTCTTCAGTTTCATGCAAATTTTCTTTCTTTTCATCAACACCTGCTTTTAACGAAACATCCATTACTTTCTTTTCTGATAGTTCTTTTAAAGTTTTCTTAAATTTTTCAAAAAATCCTTCGATGGAGTAAACCAAAATACCAAACAATGAAATAAGTAATAAAAAAGTGGTTCCTATTTTGCCAATAAATGAATTTAACCAATTACTAAGAAACAAGCCATGTAAGCCCCCGGGCAAAAAAGCACTCCCCCCAAATAAAAAACCTAAAGCAATCGATAACCAAATAGTAATTATTAGTGCATATTTTAATGTTCTCCGATAAGGTAATAATCGGTAGTTTAAAAATCGAATTCCCAATAAACCAATAAGAAAAACAAAGCTAAAAGAAGCTAAGCCAAACCAACAATGCATAAATTTAAAAGCAAGCATCGCACCTAATTTACCCGACCAGTTTTCAACGGTAATTGTGGCATCGCGCAATAAGTTAATTAAAGAAATATCGAGTTTGCTTTGGTCAATTTGCCAGGTAAACAAATATGATATAAAGGCAAATAACAAGTAAATTGAAAATGATAAAGCAAAGATCCCAAGTAAAAGTTTTACTCGTTCGTCTTTAGCCAGTTTGCCAGCATTTGTACCCGATCCCTTTTTATTCTTTGTTGATGTATTATTCTTCTTGGCCATTTAATAAATTTTATTGATAGGCAAAATTAACATGTTTAGCCAATTAACCCATTTAATTTAATATACTTTTTGCATAATAATTTCATATCATTCAGCAATAAGACATAAAAAAAACAGGTAATGGAATATGAAAAGCAAACGAAATACTTTGCAATTAATTATGAGATGACTTAAATGAAATGAAACTATACCAAACTGGCAAAAATCTCATCAATCTCCGATTTTGGAACTTCTTCGTAATCGTCAGGAATTTCAAAAGTTTCATCAGGAATTTCACGTTCATTTATTTCTTTAGCTTCTAAATGCATTTTAATTCCATTTATATCCAACTGAAATTCCATAAGAACCCCATTAATTTTTGAAAAAGGCGTTTGTGAATTTGGATTTACGATATCTATTTGTCGTGTATAATAAATATCAAATTCAATATTTGAATCTGGAATTTTTGCCATCGCATGATCACAATCATACTCCAGTATTTTCTTTTTCTTATCATCAAACTGAATAACTATACTATCATAGCCCGACATACCCATGTATCCCGATTTCCCATTGCTCATATAATAATACTTCTTACCCATCATCTTAAGCATAGTTACAGCCTCCCCCGTCTCTCCATATTTAATAAATGCCGATCTAAAAACGCCCATCCAACCCTCAACCTCCATTAAAACTGTATTGTTTTTAAAAGTCATATTTAAAGTCGATGGCATGAGTCCTATTAAAGGGTTTTCTGTTTCATCTTGCAAATAATTGATTTTATATTGCATGGTTCCTTCAACAATTCCTTCTTTTCCAAAATCGAAGGTGCAAGCCGAAAATAAAGCAATTAATAAACTAAAAATAGTTAATCTCATAATATTAGAAAACGGATACCTACAAAGGTAAAAATTAATCTTTCGCTAAAACTACCAATATTGATTTTTTTGTCAAAGAGAAAGATAATACATATTTTACAATTGTTAGTTATTTCTGTTCAAAAACGATCAAATACACCTCGGCCATGCTAAACCCTTAAAAATATGTTTAATAATACATATACTAATTAGCTGTTGATTTGCTGTGTTTTAGCCACTTGTTAATTCATTTTTTCGAATAAAATAATTGAGAAAAAAAATCATAGATTTGCAGTTCCTGAAATTTTGATTTAAAACGGATGACTATGAACAAATTAGCAGTTATTGCACTCGGCGGTAATGCACTTCTTAGAGGTGACCAAAAAGGTACCATCGAGGAACAAGAAGCAAACGCAACCGCAACATTTGAAAATTTACTATATCTTTTTAAAGAAGATTATAATTTAATTTTCGCACATGGCAACGGACCACAAGTTGGAAATATCCTTATGCGTAATGACGCCGGGGAACAACTTTATGGGATTCCTCAAATGCCTTTAGATATTGATGTTGCTGATTCACAAGGTGGAATTGGATACATGTTAGAACGTTGTTTATTAAACGTGTTACGTAAACATGGAATTAAAAGAAACATCATTACACTTGTAACTCAAGTGGTTGTTGATAAAAACGACCCTGCTTTTAAAAATCCAGTAAAAAGAGTTGGCAAAATTTACAACAAAGAAGAAGCTGATAAACTAACCGCAGATAAAGGTTGGGAATTCAAGGAAGAAGTTAAGACTGATGGAGGATACAGACGAGTTGTACCATCGCCAAAACCTTTAGATTTCTTTAATGCCGATACTGTTGAAAAAATGGCTCGCGAAGGTAATATTGTATTTACCGTAGGTGGTGGTGGTGTTCCTGTTTATATTGACGAAGAAAACAGAGTTCGCCCATCGGAAGCAGTAATTGACAAAGATTTAGCGGCTGCAATGGTTGCCAATAAAGTTAAAGCCGACGAATATTATATTTTAACTGATGTTCCTTATGTTTATATAAATTACAAACAAGATAATGAGCAAAAATTAGAATTTCTGAATCATGCCGACACAACAAAGCATCTTGAAAACGGAATGTTTAGTGAAGGTAGCATGGCTCCAAAAATCAGAGCTTGTCTTGACTTCCTTGAAAAAGGTGGAAAGAAAACAGTAATTACGCAAGCTGACAAACTTTCTGATAAAACATATGGCACAAAAATAACCATGGAATACGAAGACTAAGATCAATTGAGTATTTTTATTGATCTTAGTTTTTTAAATAAACAACTATGGATTTTCAATCCATAGTTTTAATAAATATCGGAATGAAATTCCTTAAACTAAAAAAATGAATAATGAACACCGATTAACGAATGTTGAATTCTGATGGATTAAACAAAAGGAAAGAATATTCTTTCAACTTCGTAAATCTTAAATCGTTAATCCTTGTTCGATATTCAAAAATTAAATATTTATAGAAACTAAAATAACTGCAATGAACCGAGCTTGCGAGCTCATCGAAGATAAATTGCAGGGTTTTAACCTTTAAATTGATAATAAAAAAACAATTAAAAAAGATAATTATGGCTTACAATTTAAGAAATCGTCACTTTTTAAAACTTTTGGATTTCTCTCCAAAGGAGATGAAATACTTGTTGGATCTTTCAATGGATCTTAAAAAAGCTAAATATGCTGGTACAGAGCAAGCCATGCTAACTGGCAAAAATATTGCTCTTATTTTCGAAAAAGCTTCAACACGTACACGTTGTGCTTTTGAAGTTGCTGCTTTTGATCAAGGTGCTCATGTTACTTATTTAGGACCTTCTGGATCACAAATCGGACAAAAAGAATCGATGGCTGATACAGCAAGAGTATTAGGTAGAATGTATGATGCTATTGAGTATCGTGGTTACGGTCAGGATATTGTTGAAGAATTGGCAAAATATGCTGGCGTTCCTGTATGGAATGGGTTAACAAACGAATTCCACCCAACTCAAATTTTAGCTGACTTTTTAACTATGATGGAGCATAGCGATAAGCCGCTTCACCAAGTTAAATTTGCTTATTTAGGCGATGCAAAAAATAACATGGGTAATTCATTAATGATTGGTGCAGCTAAAATGGGCATGGATTTCCGTTCGGTTGCTCCAAAAGCAGTTCAACCATCTGCTGAATTAGTGGCACAAGCAAAAAAAATTGCAAAAGAAACTGGAGCAAAAATTACCGTAACCGATAATGTTGCCGAAGGAGTTAAAGATTGTGACTTCCTTTATACCGATGTTTGGGTAAGCATGGGCGAACCAGACGAAGTTTGGAAAGAGCGCATTGCTTTGCTAAAAGATTATCAAATTAACATGGATGTAATTAAAGCTACGGGAAATCCGAAAGTTAAATTCATGCATTGTTTACCGGCCTTCCACAACCGTAAAACAAAAGTTGGTGAAGAAATTTTCCAAAAATTTGGTTTAGACGGAATGGAAGTAAATGAAGAAGTCTTTGAATCGGAACATTCCATTGTTTTTGACGAAGCAGAAAACCGCATGCACACCATTAAAGCAGTAATGGTTGCTACTTTAGGTCAATAATCTAATATAATATATATGAAAAGGGGCGATCTCAAAAAGATCGCCCCTTTCTTATGTTTTCTATCTTTTATTATTCTTTAAAAATGCGGTCATCCCATCATAACCCGATCGATACAATTGATCGTATTTGGTTCCAGGAACCGGTTGTGTAAGTGGATCCTCATTATCCGCTTTAATATCGAAGTCAATCGCACTAATTCCCAAATCGTTAATATCAGCAGAACGATCCTTTAAATTTGGTGTTTTATTATATTCAATAATTTGCACTTTTAATAAGGTCATAAATAAATTCTCAATATAATGAATTAAGTTATCCTTTTTACCGGCTTCTGGCCTAGCTCCTTCGGGTGTATATAAATGACAACCAAAAGTTTCCCAATTAATTCCATCAACATAGTTTTTTGCGTCATCGGCATATTTTGCATCATCAAAAATTTCCATCGGATAGTTATTTACAGTACCTCCATCGGCATAATGGTCGCCCCCATAAGGAATGGAATTAAAGTACAACGGAATAGACATTGACATTCGCACTGCATCAGCAACTGGCATATCAGGTTTTGTCTCAAACGAAAAAATTTCATTCTTATGTTTACTTACATTGGTTACCGAAATATAAATATCACGAAACCCTGCTTGCCGAAAATCGGAAAAAGTTTGCATACCCCTCTTTGCTATTATTGTATCCGAAATGTTTTTTGCTTTTTTGAACTGACCGTCAATAGTAGTTTTTAACCAGTCATAAAAGAATTCACTGGTATACCAGCCATATTCTTTTATTAACCTACGAATACATGCCACATCATCAATCTCTGCACCAAAAAACTTTGCTATTATTTTATACTCTAGGCTAACATCATCAGCTCTTTTATCAGGAACTTTTGAAAAATCTAAGGAATTAGCTAATTGCTTAATTTCATCGGCACTCGAACTAATACTTGTTACCAAAGCTGTGATTGCTCCAGCAGATGCTCCGGAAACTCGCTTTATTTGCTTTAAAATATCATACTCTTCAGAATCTAACACTCTTAATGCACCCAAATAGGCAATTCCAAGTATTCCGCCTCCACGAAACACCAAATTTTTAAATGGATAATTGGACATCTTTTAATTAATTTAGTTTGACAATTGATATAAATATACGCAATATTATCAGTACCGTTCGCAACAATAACAAACTAATAAATTATTTTTTTAAAATACTTGAGCTAATATAACATTTATACAATTTACTAAAAGGTATAATTGATGCATGAATAGACTTATATCTAAGTTGAGCGATTGGAGCATAGCGAACAAGCGCTTTACTTAGAGTTAACCCCGATGTAGAGATTGTAGTGTTTCACAAACAAAGTGCAGTGAAATACTTACAAGAACTAAATCGTGAGCGAGAATCGCTCAATTTGGGTTATACTAATAATTCCATTTTGGATAAGAAAACTGGATTTAAATTTGAGGCTGTATACTAACTGCAGGTTGTTTTTCATTAAAATAAGGCCTGCCTACGGTAGGCAGACAATAAGGTCTTTGCTAGTTGTTTACAATGTACTACGAAGCTAAACTTTTTAAAAAGAAGATTTTATTTACAATCTATAAACCTTCTTTTCAAGTATTGAACCCTATATGTGAGATTATAGAAAGCATGAATAAGTTTATTAGCTTAATAAATAATGGTTTAGCAGAAGGTTTTTTCGGATCAATTTGAAAAGTTATGGAGCAGGCTAAAATAGTAAAAAGGATAGTCATAAATAATATAGTTAAGAAAATAAATTAGCTCGCTGCAAGCATCGGGGAAAAAGACACAAGATCGCGATACGCATAGCTTTTGGGATCAGTTCTACTTTTCAAATCAGTGCAATCAGTGAGCAACTACATTGAATAAAATTTTAAAATTTGGTTCAATTTTTAACCACAAATATAAAATTGAAAGTACTCTTTTTATCCCTCCTAACCTCCCTTAATAAGGGAGGAACTTAGCGTAGCGTTCATGAACGAAGTGAGTAATTATATTATGCTAAATTGAAAGAATACAACCAAACAAATTAACAAATAAAATTCAAATTGAAATACAACTCCCTCCTTTCCAAGGAGGACTGGGGAGGATATTATTTTACAAAAAAAACCACCAAAAACGAAACCTAGCTATTTAGCCAGGCTTTGCATTATCTTATATTCTTATTTTTTTAATTACTTGCCACACAAAAGATTAGCTTCGCTGAACTCGCAAGCTCCCTTAGGTTCGTGCGGCAGCGGTTTTTTTTAGAATGGATTGCGTCGCATGTGGATATATACTACTAATTTAACATATTTGCTTGCGACGTTTCATATAGTTGTACTTATTCTTAGGGCGCTGCCCTAAGTTGAATTAAATAAGCCTTGCAGGCTTTTTTTTTGATTATTATGGGCGCTTATTTCAAATGATTGTTTATCTGTAATGGCTAATTGTCGAATTCAGAAGGATTAAACAAATAATTAGAATACTTTTAAGAAATGAATGACCTCGGCAAGCTGACGAGGTATCAAAACTAGAATTTATTATATTTCGCCCCAAGGGGCGGAGTACCTGCCAGCCGGCAGGCTGGTTTAACTCATTTATCCCGATACGCTCCGCTATCGGGATTACTCCCTTCGGTCATGAAATTGTTCGTTCAACTTACTCCCGAATGCTCGGGATTAATGCGCTTCGCTTTTTAAATTTGAGTTTCACGAATAAAAACGCTTCTAATGCACGTTATTTTAAACGATAAATTTCCATTATATTTTTTAAAATTTTATCAAAGTCAATTTCGAGGTCAATAAGTTTTCCGGTACGAATATCCCAAACCCAACCATGAACGGTTACTTTTCTTGCGCTGTAAGCCCTTTGATAATCCGACGTTTTAATAACATTAATACACTGCTCTTGTACATTTAACTCAACGAGCCTATTATATCTGATATTTTCATCTTGAATACATGTTAGCTCTCTGTTATGCAAGCGATAAACGTCTCGTATATTCCGTAACCAAGGATTCAATATTCCATAATCTTTTGGTTCCATAGCAGCTTTAACACCACCACAATCATAGTGCCCACAAACAATTATATGATTCACTTTAAGCACGCCAATCGCATAAGCAATAACCGACTGAACACTTAAATCATTATTTGGAACCATATTAGCAATGTTTCTATGAATAAAAGCTTCTCCAGGAGCAACTCCCATCAACTCTTCAGAAGTAGCTCTACTATCGGAACAGCCAATGTATAATATTTCTGGATCTTGACCTTTTGCTAAATTTTCAAAGTACCTTGAATCAATACTCAATTTATCACTAACCCATTTCCTATTATTCTTAAAAATTTGCTCAATATTCATTTCAATATCTTTTAATCTTGGTTTTTTACTAAAAACCAACAAGCATATCAAAGGTTCACGATGCTTCTTCAGTTTTAACAGAATCATCAACTAATGAAAGTAATTCTTTAAGTTCCTTTTTTGTTATATTTCGGTATTCGCCCACTTTTAAGCTTCCCAAATTAATGTTCATAATTCTAATTCGTTGTAATTTGGTAACCTCATAATTTAAATAACTACACATCCTACGAATTTGACGATTTAAACCCTGAGTTAGAACAATATTAAAAGTGTAATTATCTATTTTTGAGACTTTACATTTATTAGTTATGGTTCCCAATATGGGAATACCATTTCTCATTTTTTTAATAAATTCTGGGCTAATCTTTTTATTTACGCTAACTATGTATTCTTTTTCATGATTATTCTTCGATCGTAATATTTTGTTTACAATATCTCCTTCATTCGTTAAAAAAATAAGGCCTTCACTTGGCTTATCTAATCTGCCAATGGGGAATATTCTTTCAGGATAATTAATATATGTTATTATATTTCCTTTTATTGAAGTGTCTGTGGTGCATGTTATTCCTATTGGTTTATTAAAAGCCAAATAAATATTTTCAACTTCTTTTGTAATTAGCATACCATTAACCTCAATTTTATCGTTAGCCGAAACCTTTATGCCCAGTTCTGCTATTTCATTATTAACTTTTACCTTACCATCTTCAATGTAACGATCAGCTTCACGACGGGAGCAGAAGCCGCTTTCAGAAATTGCTTTATTAAGTCTTTTTAATTCCATTTATTAGCCACTTTTATGGAATTCAAAAATACTTATTTTTATTTCAACTAAAACACTTTCTTATTTTTAGTATCTGGAATTAATTAACTAAAAGCCAACCAAGAACTATTCCCCTTATAATCTTCAATGGGTGAAACATTTGTTTGAAACTTAAACGAGCTTACTAAGGTTAAAACCTCATGTTTAATTGATTCCATACAATCATTAATGAGATCTGATCTAAATCCTTTATCACCCAAATTAACCACATGATTTGCAGAAATAACTCGGCTAATTATTTTCCCAAGATCAACATTTTTACGCTGTGGCATTTTCACATCCAAACTAAAGTCCAGTATGCTTCTGAAATATTCTGAGGCATTTTTTGTCAACTCAAACTTCTTAAAAAAACTTGATAAATTCATGTTTTTTTGTTTATTCATAAGCTTTAAAACCATCTCTGATATTTGAGTATAAAGCATTTCATTTGATCCTTCGAATATTTGAAATGGTCTGGAATCAACAATTCCTCTGGAACCAACACTTTCAGTTTTATAACCATTAGCCCCATTTAATTGGGTTAATGTTTGGGAAGATTCTTGCATTAAATCACTAATGTAGGCTTTTATACTATTGGCTTCAATGGCATTTGACGATAAATCATTCTCAATACCACTTGCAGCGGCACTGCGTGAACAAAGCGCTGACGAAACCGTAAAGGCACTTTGTATTTTTGAAATCTGAAACTTAACTTGATCCAAGGCAAGTAAAGGTTTTCCCCCAACAATTCTATTGCTGCAGTGCTTAATAGATTCATCAAGCATACGACGGATAAAACCCAAACCCATGCCTGGAAATTGCATCCTACTTCGATGCAACAAATCCATCACCAATTTCAATCCCGTGGTTTCAGGTTTTAATTTGAATTCTTTAGGAACATTAATATCAATTCTATTTTTACCATATGGAATTGGATACAATCCTATATTATTATAATATTCCTCCACATGAATTTTTTGATTGGGCTGATGTTCATCACAAATAAACAAATCAATATCGCGTCCAAACTCTCCTCTTTCATTTTTTGCCCGAGAGGTCATTAACCAATAGTCTGCCATTCCCGTAAGTCCCTGCCAATGCTTTGTTCCTTTGATTTGATAATTTGATCCAGTTCTGATATTCGCTGTTTGCATATTTAATGCATCACTTCCAAAATCTGGTTCGGTAATCATAAGACCACCCATATTTTGTTGAGTTAAAAATCTATTGAAAATATTTCCTTTAACCGACTCTTGTGCATATTTTGCGACAGACTCAAGGAATAATGCAATGTTAATTCCCAAGGTTAGTGCCAATGGAAGTGATTCATAGGCCGATGTTTCAAGAATCCCCAAACATTCCTTAACCTTTACACCTCTCCCTCCATACTCAGTTGGTATAGCTACGGATAAAGGATTTTTAGCCATGATCTTGTCAAGAACTGGTTTTGGGAAACCTCTTTTTTGAATAAACTTTTCAATATCATCAATCTCGTAAAAGGCTTCTTTTAAAGTTTGCTTAAATGATTCAATAAAATCAAAAAATGAAATTTGAGCAATTGTATTTGAAATAATCATTAGATAGTCGTTTATTAATAAAATCTTCAAATTTGAAGCATCCAATAATTACAAGTGAAAGTAAGTTATGTTTTATATTAACATAATCTGAGTAATTTAAAAAAAAGCATAAAAAAAACCCACCAAAATGGTGGGTTCAAAGATCTCTTAAATGTCTATGATATAACTATGCTAGTTTCACATTTACTGCATTTAATCCTTTTTTTCCTTCTTCTAAGTCAAAAGTAACTTCATCATCTTCGTTGATTCTGTCTTTTAAACCTGATGAATGTACAAAATACTCTTTTGACGATTCTTCGTCTTTAATGAAGCCAAATCCTTTTACTTCGTTAAAAAATTTTACTGTTCCTTTATTCATTGTGATAAAAAATTAATTTGGCGCAAGATAGGTATTTTTTTAATAAGTTTTTCATTCATTTTCAATTTATTATTATTTTTTTTTAGATAATTAAGGGAAGCCTTTGTTTAAAGGGTATTAACTAACAAAATATTTTATTATGAAAGAAAAAAAAACCTGATGCTATTTTAATTATTATGTTAATAATGATTGTATTTATTGTATTTACATGGATAATACCCGCAGGGGAATTTGAATATACCAATTTCAATGGACGTCAGATAGTTATTCCAAACAGCTATCATAAAGTGGAATCGAACCCTCAAGGACTATTTGCTTTTTTAACAGCGCCTATAAAAAGCTTTATGAGTGCTGCTCAAATTATTGGTTTTTGTTGTTTTATCCTTATTATTATTAATTCCGCCAACAGTATTTTTTGAATACTTATAAAACGAAGTGTAATTATTCAACAATAAATTTTACAGCTTGAATAATTTCATTATCAATAAAAATTTTAACAAAATAAATCCCCGACGTAAAAGCAGAAGTATTCAGTTCATATGTATTCTTCCCATTACAGTCAATGCCAACAAATACACTTACTCCCAGAGAATTATATATTTCAATTTTTTTAATTTCTATATTTTCATAGAATTGAAATATGGCATAATTATTTATTGGGTTTGGGTAAACTGATATTTTTGAGATTTTTTTTGTTTTTATATCTGTTCCATTTTGCACAATTTTAATTCCAACCGGACGATGATCTGAAATATTATTTTCATAAGAATACCATGAAGACATGTATTCATCAACTTTTATAGTTTCAATAGATGAACCAGAATTTTGAAAATCGGCAAATAATTCATTTGTAATTAATATGTGATCGAGATGCGACGGCCAACTAGGCTATGAATAATTAGAACTACTGCCTTGAGCGATTTCCATATCGGTAAATAAATAATTTTCCGAATCATCAATCACATTTTGAAAAACATTATCCGATGAATTATCAGTTAGCACATCGTTCATATCTCCAACAACAAGTACTCTTTCGTTTGTTAAATCATTATCAATGTATTGTTTTAATAGGTTCATTGCTTCAAATCTTCTATTTTCCTCATCATCTTCATTTCCCTGTTCCAAATCTCCATCGCCACAACACTTAAAATGATTATCAATCACATAGTATTTTTGACCATTAAATTTCAATTCAAAAACCAAAGGTGCTCTCGGAAAAGCTTTCCAATATTGGCTTGTTTCATAAATTTTATAAATCTCAACAAATTCAATTGCCCCAGACTTATAGATATAACCTAAGCTTGAATATTCTCCATCAGGAATATAAGATTCATAAGCATCTAGATCTTCCCCTATTTGTCTGAACATATCTTTATCATCAATTTCCTGCACAGCAAACACATCAGCATCTACTGCCTCAATCACTTGCTTTACATAATTTAGTGTGGTTTGACCATTTGTCGGAAACCATTCAATATTCCATGACACAACTTCAAAAGTATCATCCGTGCCAAATTCAATATCTTGTATGTTTTGAGCTGACAGATTAATTGCAAAAACAATTAATGATAATATAGTTATTAGATTTTTCATTTAAACAAATTTTGAAACAAAGACTAAAAGACTTTTTTTACTAAATATTGCGTAAATTTAGTAATATTTCATACAAATAATAATTAATGCAGGTATTTTAATAAGTAGATGTAGACTTTTTTTAGTGTTTTATTCTTTAATATATCTTACCGAAAATGAAATTGAAGTGTCTCTATCATTTTCATATATAAACTTAACATTTGTATTATCATGATATAAACACATTGAAAATGAAGTAATTGAATCAACCATGCCCCAATAATATCCATGTCTGCCTAAATCCATAAATTCCCCATTGTATTCATATCCAGCAGCTATTCCTGAAAATCCGGTTCCATTGGTAGCTCCAGAGTTAGGGTCGTCCCAAAATTCCTTACTTTTCAATTGACCCCCTGCCACTTCAACACCTCCTAATTCATCAATAAGCTCCATCCATTCCTTTTTAGTTGGCAAGCGCCAACCCTTAGGACAGGCTTGCATTGCGGCCTTCCACCTATATAAATAACCATATTTTGAAACCTTACATGGCCAATTGTTATACGCAAAAATTCCATCGAGATTTTCAGCATTAGGTTTAATAGTTACCCGAAGGTTTTCAGCCATCCAAATTTTCTCATTAATAACAACTGTTTTATAAACATTGCCTTCGGCATCAATAAACTTTATGTTGTTTTTTGACTCTGTAGCATTAAACATTAGAATTAAAAAAAACACCAATAAAAAGGGTAATGATAGTATTAAGTAAGTATATTTTTTCATGTTTCAATAGATATGAGTTTACTGAATACAATCAAAATTACTATCAAATTATTTAGAAAAAATGGGGAATTCGACAAGTGGTTAAATAAATTTCAGCAGGCAATATAAACTATTAATGCATTGCCGTTTACAAAAATATATTTAACATATTTTTACCGTTTAACGGCAGATAATTCAATATTTTTTTTAATGTGTTTTTAAAGAAAAATACAATCGATTTAAAATATGGTCAGAGAAATCGCTTCTAACTTTAGCAATTATTAGTTTCGGCGCATGCTACCTTTTCTTTTCAATTTAACATTTCTGCTTGCGCCTATTTTCATTATACACTATTCAAAGAGGATGTCAGAAAAGGATAGTTCAACTTTTGAAAATTTGCAATATGAAATAGCCATAAGTACTAATTTGCATACAAACCGCAATGATTATTGGCAAAGCCAGTGAGAACGGTTTGCTAAGTTATTTATGGCGTATTCCCCCGAATAATCGGGGCAAGCTATCTGACCAATTTAATAAAAAATAAAAATAAACAGATGAAAGTTAATTTTAAAATGGAACCTGCCGGAAGGCAAGGTATTTTGCAAGCAATTTGTATATATTCTGCATATAACGCCGTCATCCCGATAGCTATCGGGACTGATGTTGACGGGTTAAGGAAAATTATCAATCTCTTTGTCATCGTTGCAAAACATGACAACATTGATAAAAGGAAACATTACAAATTTGATGCTTTTTATTATCATTTGTTTCGGTTTTGCAATGTATATAGTTTGGTAACTTTAAAAGCGAAGCAGGCGCTTCGCTATCCAGAGGAACTCACAGCGCCTGCTGTGAGAATAAATTCCACCTTTTCAATTCATCTTATTTCTAAGTAATTTTTATGCTATTACTTTCAATCTGCAACTATATTGTTTCGTTTCGGACTTTTTAGACACCCTCTTGTTTGTTGTTAACAATAAGCAATGCAAGCATAAAATTTATTTTTATGAAATTATCTGCATGCATCGCCATCTTTAATATTAAATATCAAAGTGTATTTATTTAAACCCCCAACTTTTTAATGTGATCCAACAATACACCCATATGGTAGTATATGGTAAGGCAAGTTCTGGTTCGAAAGGTAAACCAATTGTTATGGTGGATATTCACACATTTTGTAATTCATTTTGCTTGAATTATAAATGTGTTT
>JAEINW010000257.1 GCA_016342715.1 Salinivirgaceae bacterium
CGTACATAGCGAACAGATTGTTAAATTCTAGAAATAAGGAATTTATAGATATTGTAAGTTTTTTGTCATGTACTTAGCAATTTCATATAAGTTACTTTCGCTTTTACAATTGTCCGAAATTACACGCCAAGCAACTTCAATATTGTCTTTTAACATTTTTTTTAAGCCCTCTTTGTCAATAAGGCAAACTCTGGCATCAGAAAGTGCCATGGCCGAATAATTATAAACTTGCTGGTTCAATACACTTTGAAAGCTAACAAATTCACCACATCGCAAAATTCGCAAGTTCAAATTTTTTCCATTTCCGCTTTCTAAATATACCTTAATTAGGCCTTCATAAATATACATTACATAAGGAGCAAATGCGCCCTGTTTGCAAACATTTTCACCTTTTATGTAAGTAAGTTGCTGCTTTTTGTTGTTAAAATATTCAGAATCGTCGGGAAACATATGATGAAAGCAAGTCCCTGTATCATTACAAGCCTTGCACGAACCATCTTTTAATTTATCATTCATACTAAAATAATTTTAAACAAAAATAGTAAGTTTATACAGGTTTAATACAAACATGACTGAAGCAATTATGCTTTGATAAAAAATAAATTGCCACATTTCAATTTTTTACTTAGAATACCAAGTAACAAATCATTAAAATATTAGCAAAAACTACAGTTATTTTGTAGCAAAATTGTTAACTGATGAAAAAAATGACAAAGGTGATCATTCCAATTAATGAAAACTGTTTAAGTACATACTTAATGAAATGTAATCACTATGCAGTTTTTACCATTTACAATTCAAAAATTGTACAAACAGAAACTATTACACCCGATAAGAGTGAAATAGAAGATTGTTCCGCCTGGTTTAAAAAATTAAAAATTACCGATGTTGTTACTTATAAAGTGAATCCTAAATTAATACATACGCTCATTCAGAATAAAATAAATGTTTTCGTTGGAGCGATGCAGCAGTCTCCACAACTATTAATTGAAGAATATCTAAATGGCAACTTAAAATCGGACGATACTATTTTACTTAGCTGAAGAATTTAGGATTTATTTTTTAGCCATTTATTAACCTGAACTCGACATAAGAAGCTTTAATAGAATGCTAATAATTATTTGTTTATATGATTTAGAACTGTAGTATCAAGCCTGCCAGGCGGTAGGCCGGTATTCAGACACAAGAACGGCAAAGCCCTCACGTAAGTAATCAAGAAATATGTACATGTTTGTATTGAATCTTGATGCTTTGTACTTGATACTATAAGACAGATTTCAAAAAAGATTGAATACCAGATATTTGTATCTAATTTTATTTCAAACTCAGGTTATTACTAATTTTAAAATTCAGAGTTTTTGCTTTTATTAAATGGAATTCTAATTTTTTTATCGAAAAAAATTACTTTTGTATCGACAAAAATAAAAATACATTTAATTTGACAATATGGGACGTGCGTTTGAATATAGAAAAGCAGCAAAAATGAAGCGTTGGGATAAAATGTCAAAAATTTTCCCCAAACTAGGTAAAGCAATTACAGTAGCAGCAAAAGACGGAGGAACCGATCCGCTAATGAACCCTAAACTTAGAACGGCTATTCAAAATGCAAAGGCGCAAAACATGCCAAAAGAGAATATTGACAATGCCATTAAACGTGCTTTAGGAAAAGATGCTACAAGTTACATTGAAATGAGTATGGAGGGAAAGGGTCCTCATGGTGTGTTGGTTTTTGTTGACTGCATGACTGATAATATTACCAGAACCACTGCCAATCTAAAATCATATTTCAATAAAGCAGGCGGTGCGCAGGCACCAAATGGCTCATTAGAATTTATGTTCAACAGAAAAACTGTGATCGAATTTCAAAAGCCAGAAGAAATTGATTTTGAAGAACTTGAATTTGAGATGATTGATGCCGGTTTAGAAGAAATTGACGAACACGATGGAATTGTTTATGTGTATGGCGATTACACAAATTTTGGGACATTAACTCAGGCATTTGAAGAAAAAGGGATGGAAGTAAAAGCTACCTTACAGAGAATTCCAACTTCACCCGTTGAATATTCCGAAGAACAAATTGAAGAAATGGAAAAAATGCTTGATAAGTTTGAAGAAGATGATGACGTACAGGCAGTTTACACAAACATAGCCTAAAAATAGAACTCATATATTACAAATGCCTAATAATAAATTATTGGGCATTTTTATTTCATAAGAAAGTGTAAGCGAAGCTCTGTCTTATTAACTTTCTATTCTCCAAATAATTCCCATTCGCCATAACTACACTGTGCAGCTCCCGCAACCTCTTCATCGTACGTTAATTTATCAGCAGCATCAATGTCGCCATCTCCATCGGTATCGGGACTTTTTTGCCACATTAACCCCGTAACCATATCGGTAATTGTTCCATTTTCATTGTCAATATATGAGCTTTCATTTCCAGTATATTGAGCATCTTGTCCATAAAATGCATCGGATGCCGATGGGGCATTAATATTAGTAGAATTTCCATAAAAAGCAGTCTGATTTGTTTCCACAATGGGATAAGCCGAAACATCGGGCAAGGTGTCACCGGTATTTTCATTTTCTGTTACTTCGTCCACTACATCGGTTGTTTTTTCACATGCCCAAAGTGTTATTGATAACATCATAACAAGAGCAAATAATAATTTTTGGTTTTTTATCGTTTTCATAATTAACTGTTTTTAGTTCAATATTATTGATCAAACTTAATTGAGAAAACACTTTTTGAAAAACGTAATCAACAAACTAAGGTTTTTTATCAATGAACTCTATTAATTTATGATATAGTTTTTTCAGCATTAGTGAGTTTGATACAAATATCCATGTATCTTTGTCGAAAAATTAGGTAAATAAAAGTATCATGCATTTCGACGATTATTCTATTTCTTACGAGATTAAGAAAAACCTGGGCAAGCTTGGGTTTAAAAAACCAACCGACATTCAATTCAAATCTATACCGCCTATTATAAAGGGTGAAGATGTGTTGGCCATTGCCCAAACTGGAACTGGAAAAACTGCAGCTTTTGCTATTCCAATAATTGATAAAATTCATCGTAAAAAAAGCACTAGCCGAAAAGATGGTGTAAAGTGTTTGGTAATGGTTCCCACACGTGAATTAGCCAAACAAATATGGGAAGTTTTTGAAATGCTAAGTAAACATACTCGGGTAAAAGCCTATTGTATTTACGGGGGTGTGGAGCAAGATGCGCAAATTGCCAAGCTTGAAGAAAATGTGGATGTATTGATTGCCACTCCAGGGAGAATGTTTGATTTGGTGAGTCAAGGACATTTAATTTTAGATAGAATAGATACTTTGGTTTTAGATGAAGCCGATCATATGCTCGATTTGGGCTTTTTGAAAGATATTTATGATATAAAAAAGAAGCTTCCAAAAAAACACCAAACCCTTTTCTTTTCAGCAACTATAAACGAGGGCATTAAAAAATTAGCCTATTCGTTGGTTGAGAATGCCATCCGTATTCAAGTTTCTCCAAAAGATCCAGTTTCAAAAAATGTAAATCATTCGGTGGCCTTCATAAAAATGGATGATAAGCGTTTCTTTTTAGAACGGGTAATTAAAGAGCATCCAGAAAGTAAAATTTTGGTTTTTGTACGTACAAAAGTTCGGGCAGAGCGTGTTCACAAAGCTATGGAGCGGGTTAATATAAAAACCATTACCATACATAGCGACAAAGAGCAAAAAGAACGTTTTGATGTAATGAAACAATTTAAAACGGGTGAAGTAAAAGTGTTAATTGCTACCGATGTAAGTGCTCGTGGAATTGACATTCCTAATGTGGAATATGTGGTGAATTACGATTTACCCGATCAATCGGAAAACTATGTACACCGTGTTGGAAGAACCGGTCGTGGCCGTGAAAAAGGCTTTGCAGTGTCGTTCTGTAGCGATGAGGAAAAAAACACCCTCAAAGAAATTGAAACCTTTATGCAAAAAGAAATAACCGTATTGGATATTGATAAGGGCGAATATCACGACACGCTCGATTTTACTGAAGATGCGAATAGTAATTGGAAAGCATTAATAAAGGACAATGAAGATTTTCTTAGTAAACAAAAGAAACCCAATAAGAAAAAGAAGAGACAATAAACACGATATCATAATCTTAAATAAAAACACAAAAGCTCAACCATTTCTGGTTGAGCTTTTGTGTTTTTCAGAAAGGTGGTAATTATTTATTTTTTAAGTTTAAGGAATTTCATTCCTATATTTAATTTAAACTATGGATTGAAAATCGATAGTGGTTTATTTGGGAATAGAAAAATAGAAAGTAGAACCTTGCCCAAGCTCACTTTCAACCCAAACTTTACCTCCCATTTTTTTAATTATTCTATATACAATAGATAGTCCCAAACCATGCCCAACTACGTTGTGTTTATGTTTGCTTAATCTGGAGTATTCTGTAAACAATTTCATTTTTTCCTCATTGCTAATGCCAATGCCATTATCTTTTACGTAAAAATTGTAAAAAGAGTCTACTTCGGAATAACCAAGTTCAATAGATGGAGGTGCTCCTCCATATTTAAAGGCATTACTAATTAAGTTAACCCAAATTTCTTCAATCCAAATGAGATTGCCAAAAATAGTTGGCCAATTATTGGGTGATTTTATGGTTGAATCAATTATTTCATCTGGTAAAACCCGCTTAACAACTCCAGGAATTAATGTATCAAGATTTATTTTTTCAGCATCCTTTGCATCCAGACTTCTAATCTTAGCTAACTTTAATAATTCATCAATAATTTCTGTCATTTTTAATCCCCCTTGAACTATATTTTCAAGCATTTTATCCTTGTCAGGATCGTTGGAGTCAATGTTTTGTAAAAGATTGGCATAGCTCACCATATGTCCGATGGGAGTTTTTAAGTCGTGGGCTACGGTATGTGCATAAGCATCGAGTTCGTAAAATGCTGCTTTTAGTTCCGAAATATCCCAAAGCATAACAATGCTTCCATATTGTATGCCATTTTCTTTTTTTAATTCCGCAATCTTAATTTCATAATCAATGTTTTTTTGCCCTAAATTCACTTCAATTACCGAATCGGATTTTTCTGCTAATAATTTTTGGAGGTCATAGAATTCGGGTAATATTGTTTCAATAGCTTTGCTCAAATTATCCTTTTTATCGCATTTAAAAATTTTTTCTGCTGCTGGATTTGTATCCACAATTTTATTTTCTTCATCTAAAATTAATATACCCATTTTAGCATTTTTGAATACTACATTATGAGCAATAGGAACTGCATTAAGGAAACTTTGCACGTTCAGACTATAGATTATAACAATGGCCACAAGTAAAAAGGCTAATCCAGTTGGATCGAAGGGTGCAATTGGATTAATACCGATTATATACAAAATGTTTGGTATTATTAGAATTGTAGCAGATATTGCTATTGGTAGAATTTGTTTACGATACATTTTTGGCATACTAATAGCCTTGTACGATACTAAAAACAACGAAGCTAATAAAAGAAAATATCCATAAGCAGTCCAAATATAAAAACCAGTGGAGTAGGTTTTTGTAAGAAGTATTAATCCATCGTAAGATTTTAAACAAAAGTCTTTGTAAAAAAAATGATTGCTAGTTATAGTTAGTACGTTGTACATAGTTGCCAATGGGGGGATAGCCAATGTAATTAACAACCATTTTTTTTTAAATATTTTGTATTCAGTATAATAAACAATAAAAATAAACCAGAGATAAATTGCAGAGATCAAACCAAGATATTCAAATCGAATAAAAATAAGTTTTATGCTTAGGCTCGTTGAAATCAACTGCGCAGAATAGGAAGCCATCCATAGCCACAGTGCAATCAATACAGAGGCCATAATTTTTGATCCATTAATGGGCTTTAAGTTCCACACAACAAAAGCTAAGAACAATGATATTGCAGCTGAAGTAATATATGCAATTTGAAAAGGTGAAAATTGCCATGCTTCCATAACTAAATATACGATATTTTTAGATATGGATTTGAAAATTTTTTATTATAGCGAATTTTCAAAACTTATTATGGGACTTAAATTTAGTGTATTTTCTTTTTTTTAACTCGTTTTAAATTATGTATTTAACAATAGCTACCCAATGCAATGCACTTCCCCCAATTACAAATAAATGCCAAATTAAGTGACTGAAAGGAAGCTTTTCTAATTTAAAAAAAAGAGTTCCAAAAGTATATGAAAAGCCTCCTAAAAATATTAAAAGGATGCCTGTTTTTGGTAAATGTCTATAAATGGGAAATAGAAAGAAGAGAACCATCCAGCCCATTACTATGTATGAAATAATAAAGAAGATATTTACCCCTTTTTCGAATTTATTGGGTAAAAATAACTTGGCAACTATTCCCGCCAGAGCAAAACCCCATTGAAGCCCGAACATATGCCAACCCCAGTCGTTTTTTAAGGCAACTAAAGCTATGGGAGTATAAGTTCCGGCAATTAAGAGGAAAATAGCAATTTGGTCGAAATTGTGAAAAAAGTCTTTTGCTTTTCCTTTCGGCAAACTGTGATTTAGTGTGGACGATAAATAAAGCAGAACAAGCGTTGCTCCAAAAGTGGAGAAGCTTATTATATGCCATATATTTCCTCTGGTAACAGCTGTATTAATTAAGAATATTAATCCTGCTATGGCCAATATTGTTCCCAAACCATGCGAAAGAGCATTAGCAAATTCTTCTTTTTTTGAAAAGCGTTTATCTAAGGATTCTGTCATTATTTATTCACTTAATTATCAGTACAACGAATGTACTCTGAATCTTAATTGGGTACAAATGAATTACTCAACTATTAGCCTCAGTTCGAAATGCAACTCATTACAAACATCTGGTATTCAATCTTTTTTTAAATTAACTTATTGTATCAAGTACATAGGCATTGTCAATAAATAACATTCTCATAATATTAATTTAATTATTATCTTTGCAATAAAAACGATGCAAAGTGAA
>JAEINW010000258.1 GCA_016342715.1 Salinivirgaceae bacterium
TCACAGCAGGCGCTGTGAGTTCCTCTGGATAGCGAAGCGCCTGCTTCGCTTTTAAAGTTACCAAACTATATTTCAGCAAAAGTGCTCTCTTGGGAGAGCTGTCCGAAGGACTGAGAGGGAATAATTAGTAAATATATGAAGGGCTTTATTATTTAAGCCTTGGGCAATGTGGCGGGAGTTATATATAGAAACCAAACCAACCATTTTAATTTATTACGCTTTCCCAATTCTTGAAGTTATCCAATTGATTCTTCATTTTCAGTAACCCAACATCATTGCCAGATATGTCGGCATTATTAAACCGAAATACGTTTTGTTAGTCGCACTATTTGTTCTGCCTTCCCTCTCTCCGCTTTGCGGTTTCTCTCCCAGGAGAGAACTTGCACCTATTAATTAGTAAGCAAATAAGTTAATACATTACTAGCAAATGCTTATTCAGCGAAAGTGCTCTCTTGGGAGAGCTGTCCGAAGGACTGAGAGGGAATAATTAGTAAATCTGCAAGGCTTATATAATTCAACTTAGGGCAGCGCCCTATGAATCAGTACAACTCTACGAAACGTCGCAAGTAAACATGTTAAATTAGTTGTATATATCCACATGCGACGCAATCCATTATAAAAAAAAAACGACTTGCATTTTATTGCTTTAAATCAGTTAGACTATATTTTTTGAATTACAAACGAAGAAAAATAAAAAGTCAAACTGAGGCTGTCTAAAAAGTCCGAAACGAAAAAATATAGTTTCATATTGAAAGTAATAGTATAAAAATTACTTGAAATAAGACGAATTGAAAAGGTACTAAAAACATAGTGAAACCTTTGTGCAACTTAGTGGTCCAGCTATTACACAAAGAGCACTAAGTAGCACGAGAGATTCACAAAGAATACAAGAAGTTACACAAAGAAAAATATTCTATGAAAAATAGTTTCCAATTTGGACAAGCTCAATACCTTAAGATCAGAGTCTCCTGTTTTTTTGATAGTATATCCGCATTCTGTTTTTTCTCAACTTACAAATTGTAAGCTGTTTTGATAGTTGTAAATCGTTTTGGACAGCCTCTTGTGTCTTTTTCCCCGATGCTTGCAGCGAGGTAGTTTATTTTCTTAGCAATATTATTTATGGCTATCCTTTTCAAATTTTTTAGCTTGCTCCACAACTTTTCAAATTGATCCAAAGAACCTTACCAATTTTTTGCTTTTATATTAAAGAGTCCAGTATAAAAAGCATTTGAATTAAAATTTTAACTTTTCCCGATTTTGTCACTTTTTATACTGGACTCTTCTTTATTTAATTTCCATTTCATTCCATTTTGATCGATCAGGACTTGGCGGATCTTTAGGAACCACATGTTTTTCGGTTTCCAGTTTTTTTAATAATTCTTGTACAGCACGTTCTACCGATGGATCGCTGCCTGTTGCTACTTTATGGGGTTCATCATAGACTTCAATATCGGGGTAAACTCCAACACCTTCAATAATCCACTCTTCATTTTCATCGAAAATACCAAAACGAGGAACAGCAATATAACCGCCATCAACCAATGAAGCATTTCCACTCATGCCAACCAAGCCTCCCCAGGTTCGGGTTCCAATAAGTTTACCCAATCCCTTCTTACGGAAGTAATAGGGAAAACAATCGCCGCCCGACGACGAGTAATGATTAATTAGCATGATTTTTGGACCATCGTGAGCTATGCCCGGTGTTTTAAATGGACGAAGCCCGTTTTGATGCCAATAACTCAATGTTTTACGATCTAATAAATCGGCCATTACATCGGGAATAAAACCACCCCCGTTGTATCTATCATCAATAATCAGCGCTTCTTTGTTGTGGTAAGCATACATGCCGCGGTGCAATTCGTAGTTGCCTTCAAACGATGTGTTTGGTACGTGAATGTAACCAATGCGTCCGTTCGATAATTTATCGACCATAGCTCTACGTTCGTTTACCCAAGTTATGTAACGCAAGTTGCCTTCGCTGGCAATTGGGCGAATCTGATAGCTTCTAGCTCCTTCAAAAACGGGCTTTGCATTCACCACTATTTCTGTCAATTTATCTACAGTGTTTTCTAAATACACATACGGATTTACATCCGTTTTTAGCTCTTTTCCGTTAATGCTCAATAAGTAATCGCCTTCATTTACATGAACGCCTTGCTCTGTGAGAGGGTTTTGACGTTCTTTGTTCCAATTTTCGCTATCATATATTTTTTGAATTTTATAACGTCCTGCGGATGAATCAGCGACTAACTGGGCACCTAACAATCCCGTTTCGATGCGTTTTACGGGTTCAAAATCGCCATAATTAACATAAGAATGCCCGGTATTGGTTTCCGATATAATTTCACCTAAAATATAATCCAAATCGGCACGATGACTTACATATGGAACCAAAGCCCCGTAGCGCTCTTTAATACCTTTCCAATCGACGCCATGCATGTTTGGAACATAAAAGTAATCGCGGAAAATACGCCAGCCATCGGTATAAATCTGGTTCCACTCTTTTCGTGGATCGATTTTCATTTCCACAGCATCCAAATTCAGTTTTCCTGCTCCCGAATTTTGATCGGCTGAAAGGGAAATAATACCGTATGAATCCCCTGCATTATATAGAACTTTGTTTCCTTTTGCACTTAATTCATAAGCGCTAATCCCTGAAATAATCTGGCTGGTTTTTTTGTCCTCAATGTTAAATTCATACAAATTACCATCACTTATATACATAAGCCCCTTTTCAGTAGCACTTAAGCTAAAATAAGAACCCGATTCAAGGGGCAATGCGGTAATTCTACTTTCAATACCCTCAAAATCAATGGAAACTATAATTTCATTTGAAGTTGAAGCCTTTTCTTCTTTCTTTTCTTTATCTTTTTTTGTTTTGTCAGCTGCCTTTTCTTCCTCAACAGATACCATATCATTCTTGTCTTCAAACAGCTTTGGTGCATCTGCTTTAAGGCTTAATGCATAAATTTTTGTTGCTTTATCGTATATGTAATTGAATTCAAATGAAGAAAAATTTAAGTTGAAATCACGATTAGAAACAAAGTATATATAATCACCTTTTTGCGAAAATACAGGTCCACCATCGTTAAATGTATCGTCAGTAATTTTATGATTTTGTTTGCTTTCCAAGTTATACACCCAAATGGCATTTTGTCCATTTTCAGCGGCTTTGGAATAGGTTACCCATTTTGAATCGGGCGAAAAGCTGTAGGTACGAATTTCACCATCGAGCCCTTGAGTTATTTCTATATGTTTTGCGGTAGCTAGCTCTAATAATTTTAGTTTTAATTCACGATCGGAATACAACATATACTTATTATCAGGCGACCAAACTGCATTATATTTCCATGAATTTGAGTCATTGGTCAACTGCCTTGGTTTAGCACCTTTTTTGTTCTCCAACAAGTAAACTTCATATTCACCCGATGCATCGGAATGGTAAGTAATCCATTTCCCATCGGGCGACCAATTTGGATAAATTTCACGAACCCCTTGGGTTTGTGTCAAATTGTAGGTAATTCCATTTTCAGCAGGAACCGAGAAAATATCGCCCCGAGCATCAAATAAGGCACGTTTTCCGTTGGGTGATATGGACCATGAATGAATTTGATCGCTGACATTCTTAAAATATGGAATCACATTTGGATTATCAAAATGAATATTTACTGAAATTTTCTCAGAAACCTCAGTTTCCAAATTAAGTTTATATAGAAATCCACCATTTTCGTAGGCAATTTGGCCATTTTCGCCCGAAGGCCACATTACGTCATATTCTGCATGATTAGTTATTTGCTTTATTTCTTTAGTAGAAATATCGTAACTGTAAATATTAAGGTGCAAATCGCGGTCGGATGCAAAATAGATGTTGTTTTTATACCAAGTAGGAATTTGATCAGTACCCGGAAATGTTGTAATTCGCTCCGATAGATTGTTTTCCAAATCATAGATCCATAAATCGGCAGCTCGTCCACCTTTGTAGCGTTTCCAAGTTCTAAACTCACGACTTACAGGTGCAAAGCAAACTTTTTTAGCATCGGGTGCTAAAACCCCGAATCCTGCTTCAGTAATTTGCATGGGTTTTTCCAAGCCCCCATCGATGGAAACCATGAAATATTTTCCCATACGCTCGCCAAAAGGAGTACGATTTGAACGAATCATAATGTTTTTGCTATCGGGAGTCCAGTCGAGAACACAGTTATCAAAACCACCACGTGGAGGCATCGCTCCCACATCGTTGTACCAGGTTAATTGTCTGGGCTCTCCACCTTTCGAGGGCATTACATAAATTTGACGTGAACCCGAGTATTCTGCAGAAAAGGCAATCCAGTTTCCATCGGGCGAAATTTTTGGAAACAATTCCATTCCCATGTGCGATGTGAGCCGTTTGGCTTCACCTCCATTGGACGAAACAGTCCAAATGTCACCGGCATATACAAAACTTACCAATTCGCCATTAATATCGGGGTAACGCAATAAACGGGCATCCTCTTGTGCTTGTGCTGAACTCAAAAGAGCCGAAACAAACAGAATAGCCAACCATTTTTTATTCAATTTTGAAATCATATTTGTGTTTTTTTATACTAAATTTTGGTCATCTAAATTAACCCATTTTAGTACGAAAACAAGTCAATTTAAAATGTTGTATATAATAGCTATAGATGAATTCAATCATAATTTTTTGCAGCACCCTAAAAAATAACTTGTTTAAAAGAGCCAACCCCCGATTGAAATAAATAAGCTTTTTGCTGGTTTGCTATAGAACCCTTTAATTTGTATTAATTTAGCACGACTTTAGTAAAAATATATGATTGCAAAAAAAATTCTCTTATCAATTTCTCTTATTTGGTTCTCAACGCTGTTTGCTCAGAAAATAGATATTCTTATAAAAGAACCTGAACCTTATAAAGTAAGTCAAGATATTACCATTAATATTTACCTGACGAACAACGACACTTCTCCAATAATTTATTTTGATTCGCGTGGTCCTTCATGGGATTCTTTTGTTGAAACTTGGGAGATGAATGCGAATGGTAAGTTTCTTGAAATACTTCCGCTTAATGGCGAATGGAATGGTAATTTTCCTGACAGTACGTTTATCACACTCCAACCAGGCGATTCAAATTTACTACGATCAAAGGTCTTATATCTAGAATCGGATGGCGAATATAGCTTTACTTATACTCAAGAACAATCGCCAAAATTTATAAAAAAAGAAAATGCAGAACACACAGTAAGCGATTCGGCTCTACAAAATATAAGCACTTTTAAGGTTTCAAAAAACATACAATTTAAAGTCTACAACACATACGATACAGTAATTCACAAGTATAATAACATGACTTGGGAAGAATGGAAAGAATACCGTCCGGTAAAGTTGCATTCTCGAAAAAAACATTTCGACGACCTTAGCACTGCAATAAAGCATCCGCAAGATGTTTACTCATTAACATTGTATTGCAATGTTCTAACAGCGGATGATCTTAAACGGGTGGGAAGGCTTAAAAATCTGAAAGCACTTATACTTCGAAACTACGAATTAGATTATTTCCCAAAAGAAATTGCAAATTTAGATTTATATGAACTAACTATAAATACTAAAAATGAAACACCCATTAGTTTTAATGAGGGTTTATCGCAAAACAATACCATTCGAGAATTAACAATGCAGATACATGAAAAATTTCCGGAACAATTACTCCGTTTAAATGAATTAATATTTTTAGATATTAATAATTCTAATTTACATGAACTCCCGAATCTCGAATCATTACAAAACCTTGAAGTGCTCATTGCAAATAATTGTCATTTATCTACCCTTGATAATGTTGGTTTAGAAAAACTCCCTGCACTTAAAGATGTAACTCTAAGTGGGAACAAAAAAATTCATGATATCACGCCACTTTTAAACTGCACAAATCTTGAATTTTTAGTTATAAACAGAACTAATATTACTGAAATTCCCCAAGAAATTGAAAATTTAACTAAGCTGAAAAAACTAAGTATCTCGAACAAACTTACTGTTATATCAGATAGTATTGGCAAGCTGAATGACATGCGCTATTTAAGCTTAAGCGGAAATACAAACCTCGATAGCATCCCGCAAAGTATTGTTAATATGAGAAAGCTTTTACATTTAGAATTGAGTAATACAAATATCAAAGAATTACCCGAAGGTATATCAGAATTACCTCTTGAAAAAGTATTTATTTATTATACTAACCTAAAAAAAACTAAGGATTATATGTTATTAAGATATCGGCTAAAAGATGAATTTAAAGAATAACCATTTAATTACATACCAAATACTTACGGATCTATCAACTTAATAATTTTCAATTTATCCATAACCAATTTTGATAATCACTCATATTTATATAGCTTTAATATTCAAAAACAAATAGAAGTAACAAGAAAAATAAGCATAATTATTTCATTTATTCAAACACATGTCTGAATGATAAAAAGTATATGGACTAAACTTTCAAGCATTGGTGTCGATGAAAATCTTAACATGGTTGCCTCCCGAAAAGTCACCTTAACAAACCAGTTGGCCTATATAACATTTTGCATCGTTTTTCTGATGAATGCCTCATTTGTATTTATTGACAGTATGGCTTTTGATCCTATTGGTTTTATAATGTCATTCATCATATTGTCAACACCTCTTTTAAATAAGTATGGACACCACAAAATGGCTGCTTTTATTTTTGCAACTTTAATGCCTATTTCGCTAACTATGTTTAGCAGTATGAATAAAACCCTAATGCCCCCACCCATCATTAATTCGGCTAGCAATCCCAACTGCTGAAAACAGTTAACTTAAGGGGGTTGCTTAAAAATATTTTTCGGGAT
>JAEINW010000259.1 GCA_016342715.1 Salinivirgaceae bacterium
GGGTAAATGATACTAGCTTTTTCATGTATAGAGTAGCAAAGATTTATGCGTAACAACCCTAATGTTGAAATGATCCCGATTATAGAAACAAACAATAAAAAATTATCGAAAAACGATAAATATATTTTGTTTTTAAATAAATTAGTCTTTTCTTTGAGCTATGAAAATTGAGAACTTATGAAACAAAGTCGTTTAGTTAAGAAAATATTATCCTTTCGCACGCCCCTAAAACCTCTTAAAGTGGACAGCGCACATGGATTCCCCTTAGGGGTCAGGGGCAGCGGTGGAAAAACAATCAATACGATCGCACTAACAACGACATTGGCTTATGAAAGGTAAAAAACTTATAAATAGTTTGTATTTATTTTTTACGGGAATCTATTATATAAATCTCGTAATGGGAATGGGAATGATAGGTTTTGAAGTGTTGAACTTCATACAACCTAAAAAAGATATACTGGCATCCTATTTAGGTAAATTCAAAATTGAAATAAATTCAGCCTTTGAATTGGGTCAGTCAAAAGTATTTGTTGAATCGTTTTCAGGAACACCATCGCTGGCTTTAGAAGGTTCGTATCATAAATATTACGTGTTTCTTTTTGTTTTAGTGCTTGCTACAATTGCAATTTTGTACAGTTTTCTTGTCCGTAATTTATTTAAAGAATTAAAATCCTCGGTTGATAAGGATACCCTTTTTAGGAATGCTATTGAGCGAAATCTTTCAAATATTTCAATAGTATCGTTTGTTGTTTTTGCAGTTTTACTTGCAATGTCAGTGTTGAAATTGGTTTTTCTTAAAGCTATTGAAATTGAAAATATCTTAATTGTTCCACAATTCGATAATTGGATTCTTAATTTTTTATGGATTGGCATTGGATTTTATTTATTGAAAGAAATATTTGCTGTTGGTATACAGTTGAAAAAGGAACAAGATTTAACTATATAAGTACTTATGAAATATCAATGCAATGAATATTACACTAAACTAAAATGTTTAACATGGATATTTGCTAAACCCTTCAGGGTTCGCCGAACACTATTAAAAAAATAATATGAGAGTAAGGCAACAAAGCTCACCCAAACTAAGGTTGAAAGCTACAACTTGCATTAATTCAGAATATTAATCAAAGTTTATACGAATGAAAATAATAATAAATTTGGATGTTATGCTTGCTCGGCGAAAAATGTCGCTTACCGAATTATCGGAACGAGTGGGAATAACTATGGCAAATTTATCCATATTAAAAAGTGGAAAAGCAAAAGCTATACGTTTTTCTACACTTGAAGCAATTTGTAGGGAATTAAATTGCAAACCTGGTGACATTATTGATTATACAGATGAATTTGATGATAAATAAAACCTAAGATTATGAACATTGCAATAATTGGATACGGCCAAATGGGCAAAGAGATTGAAAAAATAGCCAAAGAACGTGGACACACCATTTCTCTTATTATTGATAAAAGCAATGAGTCGGAATTGGATTCAATTAGCAAATTAATGGTTGATGTAGCCATTGAATTCAGTCGTCCGGAATCGGCATATATTAATTATAAGAAGTGTTTTTCGGCTGGCATTCCTGTGGTTTCAGGAACAACTGGCTGGCTTGATAAATTGCCTGAAATTGTAGCATCGTGTGAAGCAAATAATGCTGGATTTTTCTACGCATCAAACTTTAGCTTAGGGGTAAATTTATTTTTTCAGCTAAATCGGAATTTTGCTAGTTTAATGAATAATTTTAATGATTATTCAGTTAGTATAAACGAAATACATCACACCAGAAAATTAGATGCACCAAGTGGTACTGCTATTACTTTAGCTGAAGGTTTAATGGCCGAATTGAATGCAAAATCAACATGGGTTAATAATGAAAGCGCAAAAGAAAATGAAATTCCGATTATTTCATTTCGTGAAGGCGATGTTCCAGGTACACATGAAGTAATTTTTGATTCTGAAATTGATACCATTTCAATTAAGCATGAGGCAAAAAGTAGAAAAGGTTTTGCATTGGGCGCTGTTATTGCTGCAGAGTTTTTAAATGGTAAAACTGGTTTTTATGGAATGAATGATTTGTTAAAAATTAGTTAAATACTACCAATATATTAATTGAATATTTATTTTTGCACACGAATCAATCGAATGATTCATAAATTAAAATATAATGAAAAACATACTAAGTAATAAATGGATGAAGTTTGGTATTTACGGAACCCTTTATCTATTATGGGTAATTTGGAATACTAATTATATATGGTTATTGGGCTTGCCTGTGATTTTTGATATATATGTATCGAAAAAAGTACATTGGGCTTTTTGGAAAAAGAAAGGAGTTGAAAAGCAAACTAAAGTAGTTGAATGGGTTGATGCTGTTATTTTTGCAGTAATTGCAGCTAGTTTTATTCGTACTTTTTTCTTCGAGGCTTATACTATTCCAACATCATCTATGGAGAAATCGCTGTTAGTTGGTGATTATTTGTTCGTTAGTAAGAGTGCTTATGGTCCAAGAAAACCAAATACGCCAATTGCATTTCCATTTGTGCATCATTCTATGCCAATGTCAAATAATATGACAAAATCGTTCAGTGAAGTTTGGGAACGTCCATATATGAGAATGAAGGGGTATAGAACCATTAAAAATAATGATGCGGTTGTATTTAATTTTCCTGAAGGCGATACGATTTGTCTTGGATTTGAGAATCCAAGTTATTATCAAACCTGCCGCGATATGGGGCGTGAAAATGTTTGGAAAAGATATACAGTAGTTCACCGTCCGGTTGATAAATGTGAAAACTATATTAAACGCTGTGTTGCAATTGCTGGTGATAGTTTACAGGTTATTGAAGGCCAATTGTATATTAATGGAAAACCTCAAGTGAAAAAAGGTGAGGTACAGTATCAATATAAAATTTTTACCGATGGAACATCAATTAATCCAAAAGCATTGCAAAAATTGGGGGTTTCAAATGATGATTTTCAGCGAGGTTATATTCAACCAGGTTTTTATGTTCTTCCGCTAACTGATAAGATTGCAAAAAGAATTGAAACATTTAATTTTGTAAGAAAAGTTGAAAGAAAAAATGCGGGAACAAATGATGGTAGTAGCTATATTTTTCCACATAATAAAAATTACAAATGGAATGAAGATAATTTTGGTCCCATTTGGATACCTAAAAAAGGTGTAACTACTAAGTTAACACTTGAAAATTTACCATTTTATAAACGAATTATTGGCCATTACGAAGCAAATGATTTAAAAGTAAAAGATAGTGTGATCTATATAAATGGAGAGCTCGCAGATTCTTATACATTTAAAATGGATTATTATTGGATGATGGGAGATAACAGGCATAATTCTCAAGATTCGAGATTTTGGGGCTATGTTCCAGAAGATCATATTGTGGGAAGAGCCTCATTGGTATGGCTGTCGTTGGATAAGGATTTGAGTTTTCCGAAAAATATCAGATTCAAACGAATGTTTAGAACTGTAAATTAATGAATAGCAAGAATAAGATAAAAAAAAATAGAGCTATAAAAGAATGGGGACGAGCGTTTGTGCTTGCCCTCATTTTGCTTATCCTGGTTAAAGGTTTTGTGATAGAATCGTTTGTTGTTTCTTCAAAAACAATGGAGAAAACATTACAATCAGGCGATTATGTATTTGTTAATAAACTAAAACATGGTGCTCGTCTGCCAATTACCTTGCTATCGTTACCTTTTGCATCAAACATTTATTCTACTTTAATTGAATTACAGTATATACGTATGCCAGGTTTTGGTGCTATTGAAAGAAACGATTTAATTGTATTTAACTATCCCAAAGAATTTGATCCTCCAATTGACAAGAAAAAAGCAATGGTGAAAAGATGTATTGGATTACCTGGAGACACGATTCAAATTGAAAATAAAAATGTTTTTGTAAACCATAGAAAATTTGAAGAACCAGCAACGGCTCAATACAATTTTAGATTAGTAACTGATGGAACTTTTTTAGATGACGATTTTTTAAATAAATATGATATTACAGAAGGTGGATTAGTATCGGATATTGGAATTTATGATTTTGCATTAAGTAGAAATAAAATTGAAGAGATTAAGAAAAATGAAAGTCAAGTTAGATATATAAGGGAATTAAAGGATTTTAAGAATGAAAATTCAGGTCATATATTTCCTATTAGTTCTTATTACACTTTTAACAAAGATTATTTTGGAGAAATTATAGTACCTAAAAAAGGAATGGTAGTGCCCATTTCAGCACGAACAATGGAACTTTATCGACCTATTATTGAGTATTATGAAGGCAATGAAGTTGTAATTCGAAACAACAGGGTTTATATTAATGGAAAAGAGAGTGATTCATATTTAATTAAAGAAAACTATTATTTTGTATTAGATGATAATAGAGATTATGCAAAAGATAGTAGATATTTTGGTTATGTACCAGAAAATCATGTGATTGGAAATGTTTTGTTTTCGTGGTTTTCCATCGATAAAAGCAGAAAAAAGATTAGATGGGATCGTGTATTTAAAAGTGTAGACTAGGATTGATTTTACCATCAACTTACAAATTGAAAGCACCCAAAGAATACCTGTTAAAGAATATGCGTTTTTATAAATTTATTACCAAGATTTTATGTTTTATTTGCAATTCATAGTAATATCTATTTTATTGTAATAAATTTTTTATATAAATGGCATTCCAATCACAAATTGATGAATTAGATAAAAAGATACTCTCATTGGTTTCTAAAAATGCAAGAATTCCATATCTGGAAGTTGCAAGAGAGTGTAATGTTTCTGGAGCAGCAATTCACCAGCGCATTCAACGATTAATAAAATTAGGAGTAATAACAGGTTCAGAGTTTATTATTAGTCCACGATCGATAGGCTTGTTAACTTGCGCATATATGGGTATATATTTAACAAAAGCAAGTTTATATAGCGATGTACTAAAGCAATTAGAACAAATTCCTGAAATTGTTGAGTGCCATTATACTACAGGAGTGTATTCATTGTTTGTGAAAGTGGTCACCAGAGATAACGAGCATTTAAGGGATGTTTTAGCTGATAAATTACAAAAAGTTGAAGGCATTGAAAGAACGGAAACCTTCATTTCGCTTGAAGAAAATTTTAAGCGTCAGTTTCCAATATCCTAATAAAATATTAAGGTTACAAAATTAAACCGGTTAGTAGCCGGTTTTTTTATAATAAGGATCTATAGTAACCAAAATTATCATATAAAAAAAGTAAATTTGTATCTGTAAAATAAATAAATAACTAGTATTTAATTTTATTATAAAACAAAAAAGACCATGTATGAGATTATTATAGATACGCATAGTGCAATTATTTAATGTGTGTCTTAAATCGAAACACGATCGCAATATTTAAGTATATGAAAAGAGATAATCAAGTATTTCAAATTATTGAAAAAGAATACCAACGCCAAAAAAATGGAATAGAGCTAATAGCCTCTGAAAACTTTGTTAGCGAGCAGGTTATGGAAGCTATGGGGTCGTGCATGACAAATAAATACGCCGAAGGCTATCCTGGTAAAAGATATTATGGTGGATGTCAGCATGTTGATGAAACTGAGCAATTAGCTATTGATAGAGTTTGTGAATTGTTTGGTGCAGAATATGCCAATGTGCAACCACATTCAGGAGCACAGGCAAATATGGCTGTGTTTATGACTGTTTTGCAACCAGGTGATACATTTTTAGGTCTTGACCTTTCGCACGGTGGGCATTTATCTCATGGTTCGCCAGTTAACTCATCGGGTATATTATATCGTGCAGTTTCTTATGGAGTAAAGGAAGCTACTGGAATGGTTGATTACGATATGATGGAAGAGGTTGCAATGGTTGAAAAACCAAAATTGATTGTGGGTGGAGCTTCTGCATATTCTCGTGAATGGGATTACAAACGCATGCGCGAAATAGCTGATAAAGTTGGTGCATTGCTTATGATAGATATGGCGCATCCTGCAGGACTAATTGCTGCCGGATTACTTGAAAATCCGGTTAAATATGCACATATTGTTACATCAACAACTCACAAAACATTACGTGGGCCAAGGGGTGGTATTATTTTAATGGGCAAAGATTTTGACAATCCATGGGGATTAACAACTCCAAAAGGTGCTGTTAAAAAAATGTCGGCATTATTAAACTCAGCCGTTTTTCCTGGAATTCAAGGAGGGCCACTTGAGCATGTTATTGCTGCTAAAGCTGTTGCATTTGGTGAAGCTCTTGAACCTTCGTATAAAGATTATCAAGCACAAGTTCAAAAAAATGCGGCTGTATTAGCTAAAGCTTTTGTTGATAAAGGATATAAGGTAATATCTGGTGGTACTGATAATCATTCAATGTTAATTGATTTAAGAACTAAATTTCCTGAAATTACAGGGAAAGTTGTTGAAAATATATTGGTAAAAGCTGATATTACCATTAATAAAAATATGGTACCATTTGATAGCCGTTCACCTTTCCAAACTTCTGGTTTGAGAGTGGGTACAGCGGCAATAACAACACGGGGTTTAGTGGAGGCTGATATGCCTATAATTGTTGAGTATATTGACAGAGTTATTTCAAATGTTGAAGACGAAAAAGTTATTAGTGAAGTTAGAGCTGAAGTAAATAAAATGATGAGTGATCGTCCAATATTTGCTTGGTAATAAGTTTATAATAATTTAATGTTATATTTTAAGAGGGTGTCCGAAAAGGATAGTTCAACTTTTGAAAACTTACAATATGAAAGTTAAATTTAAAATGGAACACAGATGACGCAGATTTTGGCTGAT
>JAEINW010000260.1 GCA_016342715.1 Salinivirgaceae bacterium
TTTGCACAAGCTGAAGTAAGGCAAGAAAGTAATACCCATTCAACCGGATTGGGTTTAACCTTCTGTAAAATTGCCATTGATGCTCACCGTGAAGAAATTGGTGTAAATTCAGAAGAATATTCAGAAGTCGAATTCTGGTTTACCTTACCTTACGAAAAGGATGAATCCTTAATGAATATTATATCACAGCCGGTAAGTAGTAAAAAAGAGCTAAAAGAAAGTGGGCTATTAAATGAGTTGCTTACTTTAAAAACTTTTGAGATATTAAAAATTGAACAAAAAGTAAATGAGCTGGTAAATGCGGAAAGTATATCATCCGACATAGCTAAAAGCATACTTGAATTGGCATATTCTGGAGATAATAATTTATATCAACAGTTTATTAAGAAAAATACTAATTCATGATTGAGTAATATAAAATACTTTTGGTTGACGATTCTATTGATAACTTGAAAGCAATGGTAGCTGCACTTAAAGAGTATTGTCCAGAATATGATGTATTACAAACGTGCAACCCCGAATTCGCTATTGAAATAAGTGCTACTACATTGCCACACTTAATAATTACCGACTGGGAAATGCCTAAGTTTAGCGGCATTGATTTAATAAAAGCAATTAAATCGAATGAAAAAACCAAGGGTATTCCAATAATAATGGCTACAGGCGTAATGCTAAGTTCCGATAATTTAAAACTTGCTTTAGATGAAGGCGCCATTGATTTTATTACAAAACCATTCGACCCCATTGAACTTGTGGCAAGAGTCGTATCAGTATTAAAAAATGCGCATTATAAAAACCAACTAATAAAAGAGAAAGATCAGGAGTTAACTGAAAATGCCCTCTATTTAGTAAAGGCAACCAAAGAAAACGAAGGTATTCTTGCAAAATTTAATCAATTGAAAAATTTGGTTTCTAAAAAAAATACAGAGGCTCAGGATTTTATTAGTCATTCAGTAAGGGAATTGGAACAAAAAATAAGACTAGACAGTTGGTATAAATTCAATGTTTCATTTGAAAATGTGCATAAAGATTTTAATAAAAACCTAATTAATAAATTTCCAAGCTTAACCATAACCGACCTTAAACTATGTGCATTTATACGCTTGGGTAAAAGTATTAAAGAAGCGGCTTTATTTCTAAATGAAAACCACGAAAGTGTTAGGGTTTCCCGCTCCAGGTTAATGAAAAAACTTAACATCGAACAATCTCAGAGCATCGAAGCATTCCTTACTTCATTTTAAAATATTTAGAAGCAATTAAGCAATTAATATTTTAGTAAATAGCCCTTATATTTTTATAGCGCAAGGCTTGAATTTTTTGACCTAAAAAGATTCGCTTGGCATTTTTTACCAACATTTACATACTGGTGGATAATTCGTTTTTATGCTAGCTCCATTTTTTTTAATTACTGCGGTTTCAGGAACAGAAACTTTTTATAATGGTTTTTAAGCGCTCACCATTTCAGCTAATAGGATATGAAAAGCAGCGATGGCTTAGCCAGTAATGCCATTGATCTAAGCTTTTTTTTGTTGGATATTGAATTAAATAAAATAGATTTAAGAACAAGGAACATTGATTAACGATTTAAGAACTTGTTAATTCTGAAATCAAAATTCGTTAACTACTCTCATGAGCGTTAGCGAATAATCTTTGTTCGATATTCAATGAAATCTTATATAAAACATTAAATATTCTAAAGTAAATGGCATTAGGTTAGCCACACATAGCAAGCTTTTACACTATGTTATTTTCAATTTTTTTTTGAATACAAAAGGGCATGCCTGCCGCTTACTGTAAAATTATTAAAATCCTGTGTTTTGCGGTGATGATAAATTTCTTGTTATTCCTGCGGCAAGGTGTTAATATTTGTCGATTGGGGTTCAATTCACCTGCAAGGGTTCAAAAGGGCAATAATTTTTACATACAATTGTCTTCTTTTCTTTTACTCAGAATGGCATATTATCGATAGAAAAAAACTAAGTAGTTGTTAACATTTTGCTACACTTCATTTAATTTAATCGATGAATGTAAATATACATTTGTTGCACAATTAAAATAGATATGACAGTATGAAAAAAATTACATTATTTATCGCAGCGTTATTCCTTTTAATAGGGAGCTCAAACGCACAAACAGGAATGTATGATAAAGGAACCCAATTATTTAAAGTGGGTTTGGGTTATACCTCGCTTGGGTATCCAGTTGAAGTATCTTATGAAAAATGTATCAGAACCGACTTTCGTGGTATAAAGGGACTTAATGTTGGTATTGGTGGTTATTTTGCTTATTTTGGATATTCAGAAGATTTTTCAATTGCAGATGGAACTGGTGGCAGTTATGACTTTACATGGGGTTACACCAATATTATAGTTGGTGCTCGTGCTATTGGTCACTACAAATTTATCGACAATTTTGATACTTATTTTGGTGTTATGTTAGGCTACAATAGAGGTAAAGCTACTTTTGATGGTGACAAAGAAATAGAACATTTAATTGGCGATCCCGAAGCGGTTGGTGGATTTACCTACAGTGGTGTGGTTGGCGCACGTTATGAATTTAATCCAAAATTGGGTGTTTATGTTGAAGCCGGTTATGGTGTAGCTAACATTACAGCTGGTCTTGCAAAGAAATTCTAGAGTAATGGCTTAATGTTTAATAATTTGAATTAAACTATTAACAATATAAAATTTACAATTTTGAATAAGGCGGTTGTAATAAAAAGCAATCGCTTTATTTAACTAAGAAAACAATTTTTTATTAAAAACTAGACAGCTATTAAGCATCAATGCTAGCTTATAATGTTGTATCCTTTAAATTCTTTAGTGATAGTGAATATGCAAAAGATCAGGGTTCTGCTAGTGCTTCTGTGCTTATTTATACTGGTTAGTGGGTGTTAAATTTTAACGACAATGTAGGAAGGTATTGCCTATGTTAAGCTTGGGTTGGTTTATAAGTTCTAAAACAACCCAAAAAAATACTGGCTCGTGAGTATCCTTAAAAAAAATTAAACTACTGTGGCTATAATATTTTAGAGTTTTGTTCTAGGCTCTAATACTGAACCAGACAGATTTGAAATTAGAAAAATTAAGATAATCCTTATACACTGGATAAGCATAACTATATCCAGAGTGTAAAAAAGAGATGATTTTATATTATTTATACTTTTTACATAAAATTTTTAAAATGAAAAATAAACAAATTTTTAGTATCGTTGCTTTTGTTGCAATGATGATTTTAGCTCCTTCTTGTAGCAAAGACGACAATGATCCTGCTCCTGCTGCTCCTGCTGCTATTAAGGGAATTGAGAACATTGAAATAGATTTTTCAGGTGAAAGACACGTATTAAGCTTTGATATAATCGAAAATGCCAGTCGTGCAGTTATTGAAAGTAATATTAACGGGTACATTTTTAGTAATACAATTTATTCCAACTATAATGGAAAAACTTCGCTAAACTTAAATAGTAAAGTGATCACTGATGAGGAACTTACCATTACGCTTTATGGTGAATTTAACACGGAAACTAATACAGACAAAATTGTAGCGGAATCCGTTTACATTGTTGGTGAAGTGCCAGAAGAAGCCCCCCCTGCTGTTCTTTACGTATCGAATGTTACCTACTCTACAACAAATGGAATGATTAAATTTACATTAAGTAAGCCTAGTGGTGCAGAAGATATGACAGAATATACTGTTAACGCATATAAAGCTGATGAAACCCATATTGGATCAATAGCATTGTATGGTATGATGCTTGACACTCCTTTTTTTATTATTAAAGAGGGGCTTGTTATAGGAGAGCAAATTTACCTAACAACCAACGTAGGAGGAGTTTTTTATTCTTCATCACTTATTACACTAGTGGAAGAAAAATAGCTTGCTGATTCGTCCTAAAATCAGTGACTCTCCAAAAATACAATATATTAAAAACTTGTTGGGCTTGCTCTACAAGTTTTTTACGAATTACGCTACCATCCAAACATTAGGATGAAAAGTAAAATTAGGTATAGTAGACAAGCAATTTAGAACCTTTGGAGTTGCCTCGTGAAAACAAATTGGAAATTGAAGAAGTATGAAGCAATTAAATTTACTTGTCGTTGGAATAGGAAAGATGTTTAATTCTATCCAAACGCCACTAACGATTTAATTAATTCAAAGCTGACAAATTTGAGCATAGAATAATACAGTTTGCAGTTTAGGACACGATGTTATGTTTAACCGAAAAGCAAAAAATGAAATCACTTGATTATCTATTAATAAAAAGCAAAAATGACAAAAAAGATTAGATTCACTACACTAACAGTAATATTGTTAGCCGTATTTGGTATTTTTTATACCTCGTGTAAAAAAACAGAAGAAGTAGTAGAAAAAGAACAAACGCTGGCAAAAGTAGCTACAAGTATAGAGATTGTATCTGGTGACAACCAAAGAGCATTAGTAGAAACAGATTTAACAAACCCTGTAGTAGTTATAGTAAAAGACCAAAACGGCGATGCCTTTGCAGGAACAACAGTTAGTTTTGCGACAAAAGACGGTTCTGTAGCATCTGAAACAAGCATAACCGATGACGATGGTGAAGCAAGTGTATATTGGACACTTGGCACAAGCAAAGGCGAGCAAACGTTAACCGTAACTGCCTTTAATGCTGATAGTACAAAAACCTTAAATGGTGCACCATTCACTGTAAAAGCAACAGGCGAAGCAGTTGCGCTTGTAGCTACAAGTATAGAGATTGTATCTGGTGACAACCAAAGTGCAATAGTAGAAACAGCACTTGAAAACCCTGTGGTAATATTAGTAAAAGACCAAAACGGCAACGCCTTTACAGGGGCAAAAGTTAATTTTGAGACAACAGACGGTTCTGTAGCATCTGAAACAAGCACAACCAATTCCGATGGTAAAGCAAGTGCTAATTGGATACTTGGTGCAACCCAAGGTGAGCAAACTTTAACGGTAACTGCCTTTAAAGCGGATGGAACAAGTCCCTTAGCTGGTTCCCCGTTCACGGTAAAAGCAACCGGCGGATTAGTTTTGCTTGTAGCTACAAGCATTGAACTTGTAACAGGTGACAACCAGAGTGCAATAGTAGGATCAACACTAGAAGGCCCTGTAGAAGTAATAGTAAAGGACCAAAACGGCTATGCCTTTGCAGGAACAACAGTTTATTTTAGAGTAAATGAAGGAGCTGTTTCGGAACAAGTAGGAATAAGCGATGCCGATGGTAAAGCTAGTGTAAATTGGACACTTGGCGCAACCCAAGGTGAGCAAACATTAACTATATCAGCCTATAACGCTGATGCAAGCGCCTTAATAGGTTCACCAATGGTAGTAAGTGCAACCGGTGTAGAGTTAACCATCTTAAAAGATATAGACGGCAATTCTTACAATTTTGTAAGAATAGGCAACCAAGTTTGGATGCAAGAAAATTTGAAAGTAACACATTATGATGATGCTGGCGTTCAAGGTGCTGCGATACCTTTCTTTGATAATACTCAGAATGAAGAATTTGGTGCTTTGGACGATAATATTTCTGCAAAAGGATTTGGATATTCTGATGAGATATCAGGAAATGAATCGGGTCAAATTTATGGAGCAGTATATACTTGGGGAGCCGCTATGGGCGATGATGAAAGTAGTACCTCCAACCCAAGCAGCGTACAAGGCATTTGCCCTCACGGATGGCATTTACCAAGCGAAGCAGAATGGACCGAATTAGTTTCTTATTTGGGAGGGAGTGAAGTGGCCAATAATAAAATGCAATCTACCAGTAACCTTTGGGATAACCTGGGTGCTAATGGAACCAACGAAAGTGGCTTTTCAGGCCTTCCTGGAGGCCTTCGGCAAAATAATACTGGCAATTATAGCAATGCTACAAATGGGGCTCATTTTTGGAGTGCGACAATGGATGATAATGCTTATTACTCTATGAAATTATCTCTAAACAGTTATTCTGGTTCAATAGAGCCTGCGAGATATTTAATGTCTACTGGAATTAGTGTTCGTTGTGTAAGAGATTAATTAACGTGATAACTAATTAGCAATTAAAAAAGTGGCATGGCAACAAGCCACTTTTTTAAAACTCTTATAAACATTTATAATGATCACCTTATGGGATATGCGTGTTTTTGGCCGTGTGAAATATTAATATCTTCAAATTTGTTGGGCATGTTCAACAAGTTTATCGCACTTTAAAACTTAAATAAACTATTGGGTTGCAGTAGGTATTGTTAATACTACCTACTTAATACTAAAAGTTGCCTGATGATTGCATTGCCTTTGTTTAAAATAAGTTAATAAATGTACTTCATTAAGGAACAGCTATTATTAAACAATGCTAAATATTCTTTTCAACTAATTCAACAATTCATGAAACAATTTATTTTTTCACTCCTATTTATGTTAATGGCAACAGGCTATGTTAACAGCCAAACAGTTGTAAAGCTATTGCTTCCCGACAACTGTGATTCAAACACCTCTAGTGTTAGTAATCTGAAACCGGATAATGATTTTAACTTGCAGGTTTCTCCAAATCCCACGGATGGAAAATTTGTGTTAAATGTAAGCTCCACCAAAAATATTGGTAAAGCTATTATTAATATTTATACACAATTAGGCGAAACTATTTATAC
>JAEINW010000261.1 GCA_016342715.1 Salinivirgaceae bacterium
TTTAAAGTCGAGCGAACAGCTTATAATTAATCAGGTTTATGTGGGATTGTTAAAATACCATCCAAAAACACTCGATGTAATTCCTTCGCTTGCAAAAAGCTGGAAAAGCATCAACAATGAAACCAAATACATTTTCGATTTAAATAAAAATGCTTTTTTCCATGACGATGTTTGCTTTGATAACAATATTGGCAGAAACATTGTAGCCAGCGATGTCAAATATAGCATTGAGCAAATTTTACACTTTCACAAAAAAAGCCAACATAATATATCCGATCAGGTAAAAAACATTAGCGGTGTAAATGCAATAATTGAAACTGACTTATCATCAAAAGAAACTAACGTTTCTGGTATTAAAACGCCTAATGATTCAACCATTGTTTTTGAATTATTAAAACCCGACCCTATGTTTTTCCACTTCCTTGCAAGTACTAATAGTCTGGTTTTTCCTAAAGAAGCTTTTGAAAAATATGCTTTTAAAAGCACCGTAGGCTCCGGACCATTTTGCTTTAAATATCCTGAAATAAAAGGAAAGGCAATTACTTTATCGGCAAATCAAAACTATTTTGGCCGCTCCAAACGAAACGAAACTCTGCCTTTTATTGATAGCATTATAACCTCATTTATTACCTCTCCTCCACAAGAACTGTTGCTTTTTGAACGTGGCGATTTAGATTTAATTCTTGGAATAAACCCTACGTATATTTCTGCTTTTTTAGAGAATCATATTGATAAATTTCAAAGCAATCCGCCCTATTATATAATGAAGCAAACCGTTGATGATTACAATAACATACAATATAATTTTGTTCGTGCGAATGTTCGAAAAATTGAAATAAACTCCATTGGCTATTTCGACTTTAGCGAAGTTTATTTTAAAGACCCCGAGATTCAAGAAGTAAATGTGCTGAACTAAAAAAGAGGCTGTCTAAAGAGGATAGTTCAACTTTTGAAAACTTACAATATGAAAGTTTAATTTAAAATGGAACACAGATGACACAGACCTGCCTACCGGCAGGTAGGTTTTGGTTGATTTTAACTCCGTTGAGGGCTAAAGCCGTTCACAGATCAAATCAGTGTAAATCAGTTTTTTTCAGCGTTATCAGCGTTCTCTTCTCTCAACTTAGCGAAGCGATCTCATGAGCGATAGCGAATAATTTGAAAGTGTACAGATAAAGTTTTTTACTTTTTAGACAGCCTCTTAAAATATTTTCTTGCTCTTCGGAAATTATTTAATAACAATTTCATAATCCACAGGCATTGCTTTACGATAAACCACAGAAACACCACAATATCTTTCCATTGACAAATCAATAGCTTTTTTTAGTTTTGCTTTATCAAGATCTTTGCCTGAAAATTCATAAATTAATTTCATAGCATCATAGTGTTTCGGATGCTCCTCTGTTATATTTGATTCAACACGCACATTAAAAGAATCAGGTTCTACTCGCATTTTCTTTAAAATAGAAATAACATCCATTCCAGTGCATCCTCCCAATGCAACCAACATTAAAACTTTTGGTCGTGGACCAGAATCGTTACCTCCCGCAACTGGCAATGCATCAATAGTTAATTTATGTCCATCAAGGTCGGTTTCAAAAGCCATTCCGCCTTTCCATTTCATTTCAATTTCTGTTTTCATATCTAACTATGTTTATATGATAATTTTTGCAATTTGTTTGCTTTTTTTTGCGTTCTGTCAAACTTATAGTTACACATTAAACTGATTCTATATTTATTTGTTTAAAATTAGTATGATATTTGTTATATTCAGCTATTTTTGGAATTGTAAAAAGACTTTTCTTAATTTTTTAGCATTGAATTAAATGTATATCTTTAGATCACTATTTTGTAGTCGTTAATTTAAGTATGAAATGAAAAACAATACATCTGCTCCTGCTTGTAAGGATTGTTTAATGGGTTGTAAATCGATATTTAATTCGTTAAGTGAAGACGAGCTCAACAAACTTACATTCGATAAAAACTGTAACGTTTATAAAAAAGGATCAACCATATTTCACGAAGGAAACCGAATTCATTATTTCTATTGCATTAACTCTGGTATTGTGAAAATGTACAAAACCGGAATTGAGGGTAAAGATCAAATAGTTGCTTTTGCGAAACCGGGTGATATTATTGGCTATCGATCAATATTAAGTAAAGAAGCCGCTTGCACTACTGCGAAAGCAATTGAAGATGTTACTGTTTGTGCCATCCCTTCAGAAAGCTTGTTCCAATTGGTTGAAAACAACAACAAGTTTACCATGGATTTAATGCAATTAGCTTGCAGAGAATTAGGGGAAGCCAATCAGTTTTTAACTGATATTGCTCAAAAATCGGTAAGAGAACGGCTTGCAGAAGTTTTAGTAAAACTAAAGGAAATTTTTAACATTGATAATGACGGCTTTTTAAGAGTTTCATTAACTCGTGAAGAATTGGCAAGCCTAGTTGGTACTGCAACAGAATCGGTAATTCGTTTATTGTCGGAATTTAAAGCCGACAAATACATTGAGTTAAATGGCCGCAAGGTTAAGATTTTAAACGAAGAACGTTTACGAAAACTAAGTAATTATTATTAAACGCTTTTTTACTTATAAATGCTGTTTGGACTCTTTTCCAAAGTCATTAATAATGTCTAAAAATTTGTGCAAGTTTACTTAATTTACAATCGTATTAAATACATTTGCACTTTAACTTAAAAATTACATTCTTATGTTTTCAGGAATTGTTGAAGAAACCGGAAAAATCGTTTCAATAGAAAAAAATAAAGAAAATATTGATATAACTGTTGCATGTTCCTTTGTGAATAACTTGCAAGTTGACCAAAGTGTGGCTCACAATGGTGTGTGTTTAACTGTTGTTAAAAAAACAGAAAAAGACTATACGGTTACTGCCATCCTAGAAACCTTGATTAAATCGAACTTGGGCGATTTAGTAGTAGGCAGTGAAGTAAATTTGGAACGCGCCATTTCTTTAGATCGATTATTAGACGGGCACATGGTTCAGGGACATGTTGATCAAACAGCTATTTGTACAAAAGTTGAAGAAGCTGACGGAAGTTGGTATTATACCTTTGAATATGAACCCGGCGAAAACGTAACCGTTGAAAAAGGTTCTGTTTCTGTTGACGGCGTAAGTTTAACGGTTGTGAATTCGAAAGACACTTCGTTTCAAGTGGCCATTATTCCTTTTACACATGAACATACTGTTTTTCACAATTATAAAAACGGAACCCGAGTAAATCTTGAGTTTGATATTATAGGAAAATACATTACCAAAATTGTAAAACAACAATTGGGTAAATAATATAGCTTTATAATTATTCCGTTAACAAGGTCGTTTGAAAGGTTGTTGACAGGTGTTTTTAACTTTCGAAATGAACTATCTCGCTGCAAGCAGACGAGGGATGAAAATAGTAGAACTTTTGTTTTCTCGCAGCAAGCTGCAGGGAACTTTTCTCATGAGCAAAGCGAACTATTCTCACGATCTTGAGTGCTCGGGAGAGTAATAATATGAACCCACATTGTGGGATTAAAAATAATGGAACGCAAATAACACCGATCGCACTGATTGTCGCAGATTTTATCAGCAATAATCTGTTAAAATCTGCGTCATCAGTGTTCTGTTTTTTTTAACTTTCAATTTATTTGTCTTTTAAAATAGCACCTTTATATTTTTTATCTTATGCAAAACCAGCTGTTTAAATCCAATTATTGGAAATACCAGAGACTGAATTCACAAACCATTCAGGTAGGAAATATTGAAATGGGTGCCAAAAATCCCATTCGCATTCAATCGATGGCAAACACAAGCACTCATAATGTGGAAGCATCGGTTAAACAAGCCATTGAAATTATTGAAGCCGGTGGTGAATTGGTTCGATATGCTGTTGTTAATAACAAAGATGCCGAAGCTCTAAAAGATATTAAAGAAAGTCTGATTGCCAAAGGATACTCCACTCCCATTGTTGCCGATGTGCATTTTAATCCGAATTTGGCCGATATTGCTGCTAAATATGTAGATAAGGTTCGCATAAATCCGGGAAATTATTTAGATAAACGTGCCACTTTTGCCGATGTAAATTTTACCGATGAACAATACAAACAAGAACTTGAACGACTAGAAGATCGCTTTGTTTCGTTTTTAAATATTTGCAAAAAACACCAAACTGCCATTCGTATTGGTACAAACCATGGCTCTTTGTCCGATCGAATAATGAGTCGCTATGGCGATACTCCCGAAGGAATGGTGGAAGCCACTATGGAGTTTTTACGAATTTGTAAAAATCAAAACTTTTTTAATGTCGTTGTTTCATTAAAATCGAGCAATACACGGGTTATGATTCATGCCTTTAGATGGTTGGCTTTGCAAATGAAAAAAGAACAAATGCACTTTGCGCTGCATTTAGGAGTAACCGAAGCTGGAAGTGGAAGTGATGGTCGAATAAAATCGGCAGTTGGCATTGGTGCCCTACTGCAAGATGGATTGGGTGATACCATTCGGGTTTCGTTAACAGAAAGTCCTGCCAAAGAAATACCCGTAGCCAAACAATTAGTTTCGCACTTTAAACGTCTGGGAAATACTTCAGCAGTTACAGACACTGACCACTGTAATATTAATTTTTACAACTACAAAGCACGCGAAATTCATAAGAAATTCAATGCTCAATTTAAGCAACCTCTGGTTATATCAGACTTGGCTAGCTTGGATGAAATTAGCCCACAAAGCATGTTAGATCTGGGTTTTGAAATAAACGAAACTACCGACGAACTCATTAGAACCGAACAAGCTCCAGATATAATTTTTGCCGGAGAAAAGTTTTTCCCCTTTTCAACAAAAGGTAATGTTTCTGCCATTATTGACTGCAAATATTGGGACGAACGATGCAATGGATATCCACTATTTGCTTTGGAAGAATATAAAATTACCCAAGTAAAATCACCGGAACAAAACTGGGTACAAATCACACACATGCAGTTGGATGCAGAAACCATTAAGCTTCTTAAAAACGATGAAACGCTAGTTTTGGTTTGTTTCTCATACCATAAAAATTATGTGCAAGAATTAAAAGCAATATTTAATATACTTATTGAAAATAATATAAAAACTCCTGTAATAATTCAACAAAGCTATACTGAATTAGAGCACGATACTTTTAAGCTTAAAAGTGCCGCCGATTTAGGCGTGTTTTTTATTGATGGCTTGGCTCAAGGTATTTGGCTAAAAAACACCTTCAAAGAATCAAACCAGCAAATTGCCTGTCTTTCTTTTGATATTTTACAAGCCAGCCGTGCGCGCACCACAAAAACAGAGTATATCTCCTGCCCTTCGTGCGGAAGAACCTTGTTCGATTTAGAAAAATCATTAGAAGAAGTGAAACAAGCAACCACCCATTTAAAAGGATTAAAGATTGCTGTAATGGGCTGTATTGTAAATGGCCCCGGCGAAATGGCCGATGCCGATTATGGCTATGTGGGTGCAGGCCCGGGAAAAGTTTCGCTTTACAAAGGAAAAAATTTAGTAAAACGAAATGTTGATTCAGAAAATGCTGTTAAGGAATTGCTGAATTTGATTGAAGGTGAGAGATAAGGTTTTTTGTCATTCCAGACATTTATAAAAATGATTTCCATTTGCCTTACAATCGAGTTGAAAAGAAGTGGGCTGTAGAATAAAACCTACAGCCCATTTGTTTTAATGCTCTATTAGTTTTTTGTGCTTTTTATTTTTTCTTTAACAACTTATTTAACACCGTGTCTTTGTCTAATTTTTTTGTGCAGAAGAACCAATCTTTACAATCAAGTTCACTGTCTTCCATTCTGCCCTTTGCTGCACCACACGACCCTGCCGGGCTAATTATTACATCATCACCTGGATACCAGTCTGCAGGAGTTGCCACACCAAATTCGTCGGCGGCTTGCAAAGCAATAATTACTCTGTATAGCTCGTCAAAATTTCTTCCTAAACTAAGTGGATAATAGATAATAGCTCTGATTATTCCTTTGGGGTCAATAAAAAATACAGCTCTTACGGCTTTTGTAGTATCTTCATTGGGTTGTATCATTCCATATTTCTTGGCAACATCCATTTTAATGTCTTCAATTAAAGGAAAATTTACCTCCACATCTTTCATTCCTTTGTATTCAATCTTCTCTTTAATAGTACGCAACCACGCAATATGACTGTAAAGTCCATCAATAGACAAACCTACTAATTTACAATTTGCTTCAGCAAATTTATTTTCCATGGTAGCAAAAGTCATAAACTCCGATGTACACACTGGAGTAAAGTCGGCTGGATGACTAAATAGAATTACCCAATCTCCTTTATAATCGGCAGGAAAATTAATGTCACCTTGTGTTGTTACTGCTTTAAATTCTGGTGCAGCATCGCCAATTCGTGGCATACTAAATACTTGTTGTTCTTGATTCTCTTCCATAATTATTTCTTTTTAAAAATTTATAATTAACATTTATTAAAAGTTCCTCTTATTTGAAGAACAATATCTTCCATAATAAATCCATCAAATTTCTTCTTTTTAAAATATTCGTATTTACTCAGGAGGATATTTTTCTGCTATATTTAAGCTGAAGCAAGATTTACTGCAAGGCGCATAGATTCAA
>JAEINW010000262.1 GCA_016342715.1 Salinivirgaceae bacterium
GCCTTTAAACTAACTTTAAATCAACAATAGTAAGACTTATAGATGTTTTTACCATTAATTTTGTCCATTAAGCCTAATTGTTTTAAAATCGATATTAGAAATAGCTTGTTCCAAAGGATAACTAATTTTAAACAAACTTAATAAAATTGTGGTTTTAACCAGTCATTTAAAAATAATTCGTCACAAAATTTTAGCAACAATTTATAAATATCGATTGTATTAATCCAGTCCATCCAAAATATACGATATAATTGAATCTGGAGCTTTGGGGTGTAAAAATGCTTCTGTTTTAAATTTTGGAGGCAATATAATTTTTCGTTCAATTAATTCATTAATTATAGGTAAATATTTATCGGTTGTTTTTCCAATTAACAAATTCATCAAATTAACATTGCTATTGTAATCCTTAAGTATATCTCTAAAACCATTTAAGTATAAATAATCTTTTGTAAATCCTCCTCCTCGATAAATTCTGGCAGTTAAATAAAACGCTTGAGTTTCATCAAACATTTTGGTATCCATTAAAAAACTGAAAGTTTCAGCAAATGAATAGCCTCTCATTAATTTATCAATAGCCAGCACTCTTAATGCTAGCAATTTTAAACGTTCAACAGTCATGTTACCTGACAAGTACTCTGATAAAATTGCTAAGCCCTCTTGAGTATGCGTATTAACAGGCAACCCTAAGCGAAAAACCTGTAATGGTTGCAGTCTTGCATTTACTGTAGTTAGCATATGAACACCAATCTCGTGTTCCGAAAGAGCGTGCAACGATTTCTCCGTAAAGGTTGCGTCTTTACGAATTCGAATAGTTTTTTTGGAGTTAAGAATTAATACTTTTGAAATAACCTTTTTTGAAATATCAATTTTACATTGAAATCCATACTTTTTTACAAAGGTTCCAAAATGGTCTTTTACATCCTGCGAATTATAAATACGTTGATTTTCATCATCAGCTCCTAATGAGCAATGCATAATATATTCTGCATTTTTAATATCCTTTTCGCTGGGTTCTCCAAAATATCTTAACGAATTATAAAGAAATTTTTGAGTGCCTATGGTCGAAATAATATCAATTTTATCAGCATAAGAGTCAATTACATCTTGGTAAAGCATTCGTAGTGAAATATCATGAATATCTTCGACGGGAATTTTATACAAACGCCGTTTAAATTCAAAAGGATCCATGGCTAATTGCTTGTATTTAAATTCGGGATCCTTTGTATATTTCGACTTAAAAAATTCTCGTTTAGCCTGCTCTACATTAATTGGGTTAACCAATCCAAGAATTTCAAAATTCTTTGCCAATTCAAATAATTGCTTATCGGTTTTTAACAAGTTTTTATCTAAATCTGATGACAATAAAGTATTGTTTTTAACTACGGTTAGTTTTGTATGCTTACGTGCGAAATTGCCTGCCGTTTTTACTATTGCTTTTTTTAATTGACTAGTAATACCATCCATTACAATTGGATAATATTCTCCAGTTTCTTCATCGCAATAAACTTTTTTAACTTCGGTTGGCAATACCAACACCTGATCAAAATTTAACGAAATAAACTCGGCTAAATAACCGCGCCCTTGAAAAACATCATTTTCACGAGCAATTAAATCAATATTGGGCAGCTCAAACTTATTCAGTTCATTTAAAAAATAATTAACATTCGATCGATACTTACTTTCAGTAATTAATGATGTTCCAATATTAAAAACTGGTGTTTCACGCTCAATACGTTTATAATTATACGAGTGAATATCAAATACTAAAACCGAATTAAATTTATTTTCTAATAGGCTAATTAATAGCTTTGTTATATTATAAAATGTATGATGCTTTTGCAAACTCTCTTCTCGTTCTGTTTCACTTAATGGAGATTGCCATACTTCTTTTCCCCAGGCGCTTTCATAAATAGCATCATCTGGTTTCCGGTTTAAGTCATACTCGTAACGTGAATCTAAACCGCTAATAACTATTGGCATTGAATTAATAAAATCCAAAGTTCGTGGATCTTCTTCGTACCAGCGTTCAGAATCGTTTAATAAACATTTTTCTTTTAATTCTGGCCTTAATCTATCGCCATTATGAATGGAATAACAAACAAATGGAGTATAATCTTCAATCTTTAGGTAGAATGATCCATCGGAACACTCACACTCAAAATGATGGTTATTATTTATCCTTGAAATAATTTCCTCAGCAGAAAGCTTAAGCATCTTCTATTAATCTTTTAAAAGCACGTTTTTTATTAATTGCTAACTCCTTTGTATGAATTACATTTTCAATAAAATCAATCACCTGTTTTTGAATTTTTACACGATTAAATTTATTTATTCTGGTAATACCGCCTGGACTTACCACATTTATTTCAATTAATTTACCACTAATAATATCTAAGCCCACAAAATACAAGCCATCAGCAACCAATTTTGGTCCAACTTTTTTGCAAATAAGCTTCTCTTTTTTTGTCATCACATGCTTATGAGCTGATGCACCAACTTTCATATTCGATCGCATGTCGTCATCGCCTGGCACTCTTTTGTAAGCTCCAATAGCTTCGCCATTAAGCATTAATACACGTGTATCTCCTTTTTCTGCACCTTCTACAAATTCTTGTAAAATCACATAATTACTTTCTGTATTTTTTCCTGAAATATAAAAATCTAATAATGAATTTATATTTTGCTTTGCTCTGGTTTCAATTACAATAACTCCACTTCCACCAAACCCGTCTAAGGGTTTTAAAATCATCTTATCGTGCTCCGATTCTTCAATAACCTTTTTTAAAAAATCTTTACTTTTCGAAACATGTGTAATGGGTATAATATCACCTTTTGGATCATGAAAAGAAGCAGGATATAGCTTATTATTGGCTTTGCGCAAGCCATCAATATCATTTACAATAAAGGTGTCGTCTTTTACCGAATCCAGAAAATTTAACATGATAGGATCCAGTGGAGGATCTTGGCGAAGAAAAATAGCATCAAAACCAGCTAAAGGAAGCATTTGTTCTGAGAATTTAAGCTTACTATGAAAAATAGGGAAACTTGCTGAATACTTGTCTTGTTTTATTATTTTATGAATAAAACCATATGCAATACCATGCCTGATGGTTAAATTATTTGGATAAGTTATACCCACATTATGACCTCTTACAACGGCTTCGTGTATTAACCGTAAACTTGAATCTTCAGCGGGATTTAGTGATTCCCATTTATCGATTATAAAGCAAATATTCATTTATTAAATTTTATACAACTTTTTAAATTACTAATAAATTCTTTTGCTTTTTCTATGTGACTTTTTAATTAATACATTTTTTTCAGCCAAAAAAAAAGCCAGCAAATGTAATTAATTTAATGAAATTAAAAATTTAAAAAATAAAATTAACAAATTAAGAATTTTTACGTGCCTCTTTAAAACTTTTTATAAAAGTAAGCATTGCCCATACCGATGTTAAAATCATGGCAATAACCCGAAAAATACTCATTGAATCTGCACGTTGAATAGCACCAACAAATGGTTTAATCAAGCCTATTACTACTAATAAAGTGAGTATGACAACAATATGGGCTATTAGCTTATTCTCATTTTTCACGCCTTTATTTAACACCAAAAATATAGTTCCAAAAGCTACTGGTATAAAAGCGGTCATTGAAGAACTTTCAGAACCGTAATATCCCCAAAGTCCAAAACTGATTAAAACTATTGCATTTACTAAGCTTGCAATGTATGCTTTCATAACAATGTATTTAAAATTTAAGTAGTAACATAAGAAAGCAACGAAGTGTTTATACTTTTACCTATTTATTATATTTTAAAATTAAAACATCACTACTATTATTTGTAAAAGACACTATAAATGGGTTACTTTTTCAGATAAAAAAATTATTTTTGCTGTCCCCATATTTAAACAACTAGTTATTAATTTCGTAAATTTCATGAGAATTGTATCAAACAAAATTAAAATGAACCAAAGATTTCTATTTCTAAGTCTGATTCTGACTTTTGCTATCTCGGCATTTGCACAACGCGAATATGTTAATTACTCTCAAAATGAAGGAACAATCTATGTGAAAGTAAGTGATGGTACCTATGAGTTTAAGCCATTTAACAAAAAAATAATGCATACTACTTTTATTCCTGATAGTATTGAAATTACCAAATACAATTTTGGTGTTGAAATGGAGGCCGAAAAAGTAAAATTTTTAATAAAAGATGGCCAACAAGAATTAGTAATTGAAACCCCTGGCTTAAAAGTTAAAATAAGCAAATCGCCTTTTAACGTTGCATACTATTATCACAGCAATCTTATAATTAGAGAGAAAAATGGATATGCTCGAACAGACACGACGCAAATGGTTGATTTTAATTTAAGCACTGACGAAGTATTATTTGGTGGAGGTGCTCGTGCTCTTGGCATGAATCGGAGAGGAAATCTGTTAAAATTATATAATCGTGCACATTATGGCTATGAAACTCATTCTGAGTTAATGAACTATAGCCTACCCATGGTAATTTCTTCAAATTTATATACTGTTTTTTTTGATAATCCATCAAGCGGTTTACTCGATTTAGACAGAAATAATGACAATACACTTCGTTACGAAACAGAAGGTGGGTGTGTTAATTACTATGTAGTTAAAGCAAAAGATTGGTATGAATTAACGGAATTAAATACATTACTTACAGGTCGTCAACCCTTATTACCTCGTTGGGCACTTGGCAATTTCAGTAGTCGCTTCGGATATCATTCTCAAAACGAAGTAATGTCAACCATTGATAAATATGAAAAAAGCAACATTCCTGTAGATGCAATTATTATTGATATTTATTGGTTTGGAAAAGAAATTTTCAACGAAATGGGAAATTTAGATTGGTACAAAGACAGTTTTCCTGAACCACAAAAAATGATTGAAACACTTGCCAACAAAGGCATTAAAACAATACTTGTTACAGAACCATTTATATTAACCACCTCAAATAAATGGCAAGAAGCTGTTGACAATAAAGTGTTAGGATTAGATTCTTTAGGAAATCCATATACTTACGATTTCTATTTTGGAAATACCGGCTTAGTTGACATATTTAAACCTGAAGCAAGAGATTGGTTTTGGGATATTTATAAAGACCTAACAAAACAAGGAATTAGCGGTTGGTGGGGCGATTTAGGTGAACCAGAAGTACATCCATCTGATTTACTGCACGTAAATGGAACCGCTGACGATATTCACAATGCCTATGGCCACGAATGGGCAAAAATGATTTATGAGGGTTATAAAAAAGATTTTCCAGAACAACGGCCTTTTATTTTAATGAGAGCTGGTTATGCTGGATCGCAACGTTACGGAATGATTCCTTGGACAGGTGATGTAAGCCGTAGTTGGGGTGGATTAATCCCTCAGGTTGAACTATCATTACAAATGGGAATGCAAGGTTTGGCTTTTATGCACTCTGATTTGGGTGGGTTTGCAGGTGGCGATTCGTTGGATAATGAACTTTACACAAGATGGCTACAATATGGAGTTTTTCAACCCATATTCCGTCCACATGCGCAAGAACAAATTGCCCCAGAACCTGTGTTTCAAACACCAGCAACAAAAAAACTGGCAAAAAAAGCCATCGAATTACGTTACAAATTGCTTCCTTACAACTATAATTTAGCCTACATAAACCATAAAACAGGCAAACCCTTAATGCTTCCTTTATTTTTCAATGAAACTGACAACACAGAGCTACTAAGCTATGATAAAGCCTACATGTGGGGAGATGCATTTTTAGTATCACCTATAAAACAAGCGGGAGAAAAAGAACATTCGTTTTATTTACCAAAAATGAACTCATGGATTGATTTTCACACTGATAAAAAATATGTGGGAGGTCAAGAAATTTCTGTTGAAACAACTATTGAAAACATTCCGGTTTTTGTTAAAGCCGGTTCATTTATTCCTATGAGTAAAACAGAAGGAAATATTAGCACTTATTCATTAGAGAATTTTGAAATACATTATTATTTCGATGAAAAATCAACAAACATTACTTACAATTTATATAATGATGATGGTTTAACACCAAATGCGGAAGCAAAAGCATTATCAGAAAATTATTTATTCACTTCATCAACAAGCGAGAAAGAATTGAAATTTACTGTCATAAAAACAGTTGATAAATATTATAAATCTCCTGAAAAAAACATCATCGATTTTGTAATTCACACTTTAGATTCTGAGCCCAAAAAAGTTATCATAAATGGAACAAAACTAAATAAAACAGATTGGGTTTATAATGAAATTAATCAGAAACTTACATTCACAATTACTATTCAAAAAAGAAAAGAAATAATTATTTCTTTTTAAAAATCGTTTATATACTTCAAAGCTCATTAGTACTAAAAATAATGAGCTTTGAACTTTACTCCACTAAAAAATTTAGTTTAAAAAATAAGTTAACATAAGATCACATTAAAAAGTTGAGACTTAACATAAAATCACTAGATATTTAATATTAAAGATGGCGATGCATGCAGATAATTTCATCTGTATAAACTTTAATTAATTCTTTGTATTTCTGCAACTTATGTTTTTCAATTCATTTGTGGTGACATTTGTTCATG
>JAEINW010000263.1 GCA_016342715.1 Salinivirgaceae bacterium
AAGGAAAATAAGTTGAGAGAAAAATAGGAAAAATATTCAAACGTCATTTTTTTCAAAACTACCTGAGTTGTTACGATAAAACGAATCCGCATATAATAATTACCGATGATATCCGATTAAAACAGGTTTTAACTAATTTGATTACCAATGCTATAAAGTTTACCGATTCAGGAGAAATTCGGGTGGGTTATTCAAGCAGCGATTCATTTATTCATTTTTACGTAGCTGATACAGGTATTGGCATTAAGGTAGGAGACTTAGATGGGATTTTTGAAAAGTTTGAAAAATTAGAATATTCTTCGAATAAATCCTATAGAGGAATGGGCATCGGATTAACAATATCTCAACACATTATTGAACTATTAGGCGGCAAAATATGGGTGGAGTCTCAATTTGGTGTAGGTTCAACCTTTCATTTTCAAATACCTTTAAGTTAATTTTTTATCAAGTTCTTGGATCGTCTTCGACAATTGCAAATTGATTGCCATCAACCCATTGACCTCTGATGGGTAAAATTTTCCTTCGTAATCCTTCGTGACTCATTCCAATTTTTAGCAAAATATTTTCCGAATGTATATTGCCCACTGCGGTGCCTGCTTCAATTCTATGGAGTTTTAATTGATCAAAACCAAAATCAATCATTTTTCTTGCGACTTCAGTGGCAAAGCCCTGCCCCCAAAACTTTGGTAATAATTTATAATAAATCTCACCCATTTTATATTTATCCATGGATAAAAACATTCCCGACATTCCAATAAAGGTATCGTCTTCTTTCAAAAACACTGCCCAATTATAAGCCTTTTGAGATACATCTTTACGAATATCAATAAAAGGTCGAATATTTTCTCTGGTTTCAGCTATACTTTTTGCCAATCCCATAGTATTGAATTCATCAACTTCGGGAATGGTGTGAAGTTTATGAACCTCTTCCAAATGATCCCAGGTGATTTCTTTTAATACTAATCTTGATGTAATTAATTCCATTACTAATGATTGTATAATTGTGTTCTATTTAACCCAAATTCTATCTGTACTTGCACCATGACAGCTGTTACATGCTCCATTGCTTATTGGAACATACATGTTGGTAGTAGTTAAATTTCCATTTACGCTAACATAAACTCCGTTTCCAAAATTGATATCTTCCGTAGTATAAAAATTCCCTTTTGCATCGGCTTGGATGGTGGCTGTTAAGGTTCCAGTTCCATTTAATCCGGTATGCAATTTTACGGTAGCATTAGCATAAGTAGAAACTTGCACGCTATCATAAATAGTTCCTGCCAAAGTAAACCAACCTTCGCCGTCGCCACCCGACTTGTGACAACTCATACAGTTTTGTCCAGCATTGTGACTCTCACTACTGCCGTAGGATGAAATTTTTGTTTCATTGCCTTCTTTTTCACAAGCAAACACACCTAAAGCTAATATTAGCACTGCAATTGTTTTTACATTCATCTTACTCATCTTTACCATGGTTATCTTTTATCATTTTAAACGACATATACGATAAAAGTATTGCTACAAATAAAATACTAATCCAAAGCCAATAACTTTTAAAATTTAAATTTCCTTTATTTTCAGCTTTTGTTTTTATAATTGTTTCAGGCTTACTTAAGCTTAAAGTTTCCAGCTGATCAGGAATACTATCGGTAAAATAATTCAAATCATAATTGGGACGAACCGCCTTTGTATTTGAAAAACATAGGTGATATTTTTTGCCTTCCTTTAGTTCAGCGCTTATGTATTTATTTAACTGATAAAAATGTAAGTTCTGAATATTTAATGGGACATCATCGTTATTTTCAATCTTAATTTTAAAAAGCTCTTCATTCAAATTGTCGAATACAAATGAATTGCTACTGTTTGATATTAGGCTAAAATTATAAAGATGTTCTACGTAACTATTGGTTCTCTTCTTTAGGTTTTCTTGTCTTTCAACAAACACATTTGCCTGTCGCAAATAATATCTGGGAGCATCAATTTCAAAGCTTATTTTATCGATATAGTTGCCCTGAGTATTTACTGTAATCGTTGTTTTCTTCAAGGTGTCATTTATGACATAGTTAATATCATTTAATGGGGAATATTTACCATATTCCGAAATTGTATTGTAATAACCCGCCTGAATTATATTGATTGGTTTATCGTAGTAATCGTCAATAAGCAATTCATAATATTCATAATTGCTTAAGGGGAAATTTAGCACCCTTATTTCTGACGTATTTTGAGAATTGGTAATGGAATTATAGTAATAATCATTTTTCAACACATACCAATTCTTTTGATCATCGCTTGCATTTAGTTTTAGTCTTTTCTGAACATCGGCATTTTTAATTCTCAATACCATGTTATTAATTTCGGTCTTTTGCCTATTTTGAATAACAATACGTGTATATTTTTGTCTTTTTTGATGCTCCTTTTTTATAATCTCATATTCAACAAATAAATCCTGTTCCATTCGTTTGCTTTCGCTATAAAAAATATAGGGAATTTCTGTGTTATTTTCATCGTATAGCCTGATATCGTAAAACTGATTATTCAATTTGGAAGTGATTTCTGGTGTTAGTTGGATTTTATAAAAACCACTTTCGCTAGGCGAAATTACATCAGCTTTGTATAAAAAATCTTGTCCAATACTTGCGCTTGAAATTATTGCAAAAATAACAAACAGGGTATGTTTCATTCAGATAAACTTTAATTAATACTTTGTATTTCTACAACAGCTATTTTTCAATTCATTTTTTGTGACCTTTGTTCATGGTAACTATTATTTTTATTTGTATTCACGAACTCGTTATCACTCGGTTGTTGCCTCACACTATGCTATTATTTCAAAGGTGTTCGGTGAACCCTCATCATTGAAGGGCATGTTTCAACTTACTCATTTATTCATGTCCTTTTGTTGTTGTACCATATTTTTAAACTCTATTAATGATGAGGGTTTCATCGGTTTAATCATTTGAAATTATTTTTTCGGCTTCATCATTCATCTCATTATCAATAACTAATTTTCTCACTTTTTGATACATAAATGAAATAATCAGCAATAAAACACCAAGTAATATAAATGCAATAATTTTACCACCTTCCGATAAGTTGGAAATATCATATACAAATAGTTTAATTATGGTAATTGCAAATAATGCCAATGACAGAATTCTCACAAATTTCTCTTTCATTTTCATTCCAATAATCATAAGTAGGAATGAAGATATCCCCCACAATACGGCGTAACCTAATTTTTGGGTTTGGAAAACTACATCTACATTTTTGCTAATTAATAAACTTATTGCATCTAAATCGGCACTTAAAAGATAAACGAGTGTAAACACAAAAAACGTAACATTAAATTTATATAAGGTGTTTTTTAACGATGCGTTCAGGGTATTTACAAGTTTAAGCAAGAATATACCCGATACATACACCGAAATTATTGAAACCCATCGGAAAGCTAACAATATAGACGAATGTACCTCAGGTTCATCAATAAAATGATAGATGCTATTAATAAAATCATTGCTTAAGGCCGAAAGAAAAACTAAAATAAAAAAGGTTGCTATAGCAGCTACTACTATCGAAAAATTCCTGAAGTTTAACTTGCGAGCTACGGTTAATAATATTAACACAAACAATGAATTAAATGTAAACAAAGCAATTGCTTTTGATGAACTTTCAATAAAATAATGATACGATTGATAATTAACTTCCAGCAAACCAACCACATAAAATACAACAAACATTAATCCTAAAATTATAGGCTGGTAAATTCTAACTGGAATAAAATATGCAATACGTTCTTTTTCTCTTTTTAACAGTATAAATGATCCGAGTAATGCAGCTCCTGATATGATAGAAGTAATGAATATTTTATTAAAAATAATGCCTAATTGCTTAACATAACCGTCGTCATAAAAGCCCAGGGTATCATAATTAATGGACCAATCCATTATTAAACTAATAAGCATTAAAACAGTAACCAATACCGAAGCTAACTTCATTACTTTAAAACCTGATTTTTGACTTAGCCAAAGAAGCAATACCCCTTCAACTGCCCAAAATAAAGTAATATAGTTTCCTTGGAGTTGAAGCGGAATAGATAAGGTGACAAATGTTAATACCAAGCCAATTAATAAAAACAACAAATTGGTGTCTTCTTTTTTTCGAGTATGAATATAAAATGCAAAAGCAAAATTAAAAATACCCAATAGTATAGCAAATAATCCCTTATATTCTCCGTTGCTAATGTATGACAACATTATCATTACAAAGGTGAAATATATAAAGGTGTTCGCCAGAATTAAAGATATATCGCCAACTTTAAAAGAAATTTTATGTTTTAAATTGTATATGATATTCATTAAAAAGAAAATTATATAAAAGCCTGTAGCAAAGAAGATGGCTCCGGAAAATGCTGCGTGATTTTTAGCTATCAATTCATTAATTAACCATGAGGCAAACAGCAACATGGTGCAGGCAAAAGAGACAATATTTACCAATCGCCATTTTTTGTAATACGATAATACCAGCATTCCAATATTCAATAGCATTAAATAGGAAAATAGTATGATATAATTTCCCGATCCATTGGATACCATTAACGGGGCACCAAATCCACCTAAAATGGCTAGTATAGCAATTTCAACCCGATTGTACCCTATTGATAGAACTACGCCAAAAATAGTGATTAAAGTAAGTATCAAAAAGGTGATGGTTTGCTGTTCATAAAAGGGATATCCTTTAGTATGGTAAGCTAAGGTTATTGTGAAATATAATAAGGCTAAACCACCGCCAACTAAGACCGAACTAAACGATTTATAATCCTTTTGTAATTTATGAGCCAGGCCTAGAAGTCCGGCCGCAGAAAGTATACCTATAGCTACCCTTCCAATTTCGTTAATCCAGTCTTTATCAATGGCGTATTTTACAAAAAAACCAAGACCCATTACCAATATTACAATACCTATTTTATTAATTAAGTTTTCACCAATAAACTTTTCCAAATCGGGAAAGCGTTCTGAAAACGATTTCTTAATTTGTTTAGGGTACTTTTCTTTTGGAGCTACGATAGGCCTAGGCTCATTTTTAAACACTTGTCCAACAGGTTCAACTTTCCGATCTTCTGCATGGGATTCCACCACGGTTTCGAAATGAGTTTTTTCTTCAAACACAGCTTTTATTGGTATGGAAACTTCCGGTTCTTTTTCTACTATTGAGGAAGTTATTTTAGCGTATTTATCTTCTATTCTATTCAATGCCATTTTAATATCTTCCAGCGTTTTTTGCATACTTTTAATTTCAAAGCCCTGCTGTTTTATATATTTACGAATAAAACTATTTAAGGCCAACAAAAATATTAATATGGCAGCTACAATAAGAAAGGTTACATTAGTCATATCCATTGGTTTTTATGGTAGGCTAATATAATTATAATAACATTTGTATTTATAGTTTAGCTATTAATATAATACAATTCATATTTTGAGAAATGAATTTTTCCTCTTTTCAGAATAACAAAAAATCCCCAATTGGGGATTTTTTGTTATTCATTTATTAGCCTTGAATGATATAATGATTGAATAGTTTCAGAATGTTTTGTTGTTCACTTTTACTCTTTAAATTGATTTCCAATTACCTCTAATAACTGCTTTTTATTAATTGGTTTAGATATATAATCATTGCAACCAGCTTCTAAAGCCTGCTCACGATCATGGGGATAGGCGTAAGCTGTTTGTGCAACGATAATAACATCTTTATTAAACTCCCTAATTTTCCGGGTAGCTTCATATCCATTCATAATAGGTAATTTAATATCCATTAATATCAAATCTATATTTTTATTAATGGTACACATTTCAACGGCTTCTTTCCCTGTTCTGGCAAGCAGAATCTCTTTGGTTAAATCTTGTAATATTATTGAAAGTAATTGTTCTGATGAAATTTCATCTTCAACAATTAATACTGTCTTGTTTTTTAATTGATCAGCCAATTTTATCATAAATTCTTTTTCCATAAACCATCTTCATTAAGCATTTAAAACTTATTAAATCACCTCTTAGTATAACAAACAGCGCCCTTTACGGACACATTATAATGCTAAAACTAACAGTTAGCTTCAATTCTAAACAAATGTAATTATTAAGTCGTTATTTCGTATGCAAGTTAATACAAATGAATGAATTAATCCATTATTTGCTAATATTAATTAGCGTCACACCATTATGTTAACACATAAAAAAACATAAATATCCGCAACCAATGCTTTGATTCCTTATAAAAAAGCACTAGCTACCGTACTTAGTCGATATAAAAAAATGTAAATCAGTAAGACTGTAATTTTAGGAATGTTAGTAAACTGAAATTGCGTAGTCGAACTCTTGCCTACCGGCCAGGCAGGGGTTTCAATTACAACATGTGTCGGGATATTTGTGTCTTATTCGCAGCCCCTTGGAGCCTTATGAAATATATTCCATTTTGCTACCCCGTCAGCTTGCAGGGAGTTATATATATAGAAACCAAACCATTTTAATTTATTACACTTTCCCAATTCTTGAACTTATCCAATTGATTCTTCATTTTCCGTAATCAGACATCA
>JAEINW010000264.1 GCA_016342715.1 Salinivirgaceae bacterium
GTTACAGAAATACAAAGAATTAATTAAAGTTTATACAGATGAAATTATCTTCATGCATCGCCATCTTTAATATTAAACATCAAGGTGATTTTATTTAAACCCCAACTTTTTTCTGTGATCCTAGAACTTGATCTAAACTATTATATAAAAAGACAATTAACAAATTAGTAATAAAAAAAGCGGCTTAAGCCGCTTTTTTTCTTTATCCTAAATATGTTTTGAGTAGTTTACTTCTTGAAGTGTGGCGTAATCTACGAATTGCTTTTTCTTTTATCTGACGAACTCTTTCGCGGGTTAATCCAAATTTCTCTCCTATTTCTTCCAATGTCATGTCTTGACAAGCAATACCAAAGAATAATCTGATAATATCACGCTCACGTTCTGTTAGTGTAGCCAATGCTCTTTCAATTTCACGCGCCAATGATTCGTTCATCAATGCAGTATCAGCAATGGGGCTATCCTTATTTTCAAGCACGTCTAACAAACTATTGTCTTCCCCTTCAACAAAAGGAGCATCCACAGATATATGACGACCAGAAACTCTTAAGGTATCAACTACTTTCTCTTTTGGTAAATCTAAAACAAAAGCTAACTCTTCAGGGGATGGAACTCTTTCATTTTCCTGTTCAAATTTTGAATAAGCTTTGTTGATTTTATTTAATGAACCTACTTGATTAAGTGGTAAGCGCACAATTCTTGATTGCTCAGCTAATGCTTGCAAAATAGATTGACGAATCCACCAAACAGCGTAGGAAATAAATTTAAAACCTCTGGTTTCATCAAATTTTTCAGCTGCTTTAATCAGACCTAAGTTTCCTTCGTTAATTAAATCGGGCAAACTAAGACCTTGATTTTGATACTGTTTCGCTACCGAAACCACAAAACGCAAGTTTGCTTTAGTAAGTTTTTCTAAAGCAATTCTATCACCTTTTCTTATTCGCTGAGCTAATTCTACCTCTTCTTCTACAGTTATCAGTTCTTCTTTACCAATTTCCTGTAAATATTTATCTAACGACGCACTCTCGCGGTTGGTAATCGATTTGGTGATTTTTAATTGTCTCATATATTATTTTGTTTTAACCAAGTATTTTTAAAACTAGTACACATTATTAACAAAAATCCAGCCACAATGTATATTGTGGCTTAGTCGGACTATTCAATAACTTGCTTATTATTAATCCATTTGAGAAATATGTTCCCTAAATTCTATCAATTTTACGTATTCCCAGTAAAAGGGTTACAAAAGTATAAAAAATAATTCAATTTATTATATCCCAAATGCATAATATGCAGAAATTCCATTTGGATAAACTCCTTCAATATATATGCCTCCATCAAGGTTTTTAAGAATTAGCTTTAAGTCCTGAATATCATATACTGAACGTCGGTTAATTGAGGTTATTACAAAACCTTCTTTAATTCCAGAAGACAGAAATTTACCTTCTTCAAGTGCCGTAATTTTCACCCCGCCTTTAACACGAAGTTTTGATGCTTCATTTGAATTTAAAGATTTAAAAGATGCACCATGTAATTTAAAAACTTCATCGGGTTTAACCATTTCTTCATTTCCTTCAATATTTCGTAAGGTTAGTAGAAGGTTTTTCGTATGTGAACCCCTTAATATTTTTACTGAAATTTCGTCACCGGGTCTTAACTGCCCAATTTGCTCTTGTAACTCTGCAGTGCTGTTCACAACAACATTTTTTACTTCAAGTATGATATCTCCAGCCTTAACACCCGCAGCTTTAGCGGCACCATCTTCTGTAACAGCACTCACGTAAACACCTTTGGTTGATTCAACACCCTCTTTTTTTGCAATTGGAGAAGTAACATCATTAATACTAACTCCAATAAATGCACGCTGAACGGTACCATATTGTATTAAATCATACACAACTTTTTTAGCAATACGTTCGGGAACTGCAAAAGAATAGCCACTGAATGTACCTGTAGGACTGGCAATTGCCGTATTAATTCCAATAAGTCTTCCTTTAGTATCAACCAGAGCTCCCCCACTATTACCCGGATTTACAGCGGCATCGGTTTGAATAAAAGCCTCAATTGAAGTTGATTTATTAAAAATATTTATGTTTCTTGATTTTGCACTCACAATTCCGGCAGTTACTGTTGACGCCAAATTAAATGGATTTCCAACGGCTAGCACCCATTCTCCAATTTGTAATTCATCAGAATCTCCCCATTCAATAAATGGCATATCACTTCCGTCAATTTTTATAAGGGCAATATCTGTTGTGGGATCTGCACCTATTACTTTTGCAGTAAAGGTTCTTTTATCATTTAATGTTATTTCCAATATATCAGCGCCGTCAATTACATGATTATTTGTAACAATATAACCATCGGTTGATATAATTACTCCACTTCCTGCAGATACAATGGGTATATAATCACTCGGATAATTAGGTTTACCAAAAAGGAAGTTGTATAAAGGGTTTTCGTAGCCTGACATTTGGGTTCGTACTTTAACATGAACTACAGCATCTACAGTTTTTTTTGCAGCCTGTGTAAAATCCAAATTAGTGGTGTATGAACTTCGTGTTTGTTGCACCAAATTTGTATCATAAGTTTGATACTGAGTTATTGGTTTTGCTTCTTTTTGAATAAATGCCAAATAGCTTCCCAAAGTTAGGACACCGCCAATTGAGGAGGCTATAATTAATGTTACTATTTTTTTCATTGTATCTGTAGTTTTAAGTAAAAAAACAATTTATAAAATTTGATTATTATAGTCAACGATATTATAAAAAATATTGTTGTATTTTTGGTTGATTTTAACAAAACTTTAACCTCTTACACTATGCAAAAATCAATTACGTTTCACAAATATCATGGAACAGGAAACGACTTCATATTAATTGATTCATTTCATAAAGATATTAAACTATCACCAGAAATCATTCAACAAATTTGCAATCGCCGTTTTGGGGTTGGTGCCGATGGATTAATAATATTAAGAAAAGCAGATACATTTGACTTTTGTATGGATTTTTATAATTCTGACGGAAAGCCTGGAACTATGTGTGGTAATGGCGGGAGATGCATTGTGGCTTTTGCTCATTACTTGGGAATAATAAGTGAAAAGACTACTTTTTTGGCACCAGATGGTGTACATGAAGCATTTTATTACAATCATGAGAAAATTTCATTAAAAATGTCAGATGTAGCTTCATTCGAACAACATAAAAAGGGTTTGTTTTTTGATACGGGGTCACCTCATCTTGTGATATTAAAAACAAGTAAGGATACTTTTAATGTTTACTCCGAAGGAAAAGAAATTAGATATTCCAGTGCTTACATGCCTAATGGAACCAATGTTAATTTTTTAACAACTGATAAAAAGATTCCAGAAATATTTACTTATGAAAGAGGGGTTGAGAACGAAACTTTTTCATGTGGAACCGGTGCCGTAGCAGCATCATTAGCATTAAATATTACAAATAATATAGCTTCACCAGTTACTTTAAAATCAAAAGGAGGTTTATTAAAAATATCGTTTACAACTCATGCTAACAATTCATTTAGCGATATTTGGCTTGAAGGCCCTGCCATTAATGTATTTTCAGGAACCTACATAATTGGATAATTGTAAGAGATTTATTTTGATTAAAAAGAAAGAAAACAGTATATTTAAAAAATGAAAAAGAGATTACTTAGTTAAATGGGGAATCAAGCAACAAATAATAGCTTTGCATTTAGGTTATTTAAAGACATGCAAAAAGATAACCTTCAGTATATATATCGAGGTATTTTTAGCCAAAATATTACCGATAGTATATTATCATTAACCGAATCAAATCTTGAGAAATCTGGTGAAAGCTCAAAAATAAAAAAACGAGTTTTTACAATCATGGTTGAAGGATTGCAAAATATTACCCGACATCAGGAAATGGACGAAAAAGTTGACTCCTCATCTGAAACTGGTATTTTTATTATTCAAAACCAGAACAATCGTTATTACATAACCACCGGAAATCCAATATTCAAAAAAAACATAGCTGATTTAACGGGGCAATTAAACAAAATAAACAGTTTAACTGCAGATGAATTAAAAAGCTATTACAAGGACATTCTGAATGATAATATTATTTCAGATAAAGGGGGAGCCGGTCTTGGATTAATAGAAATGGCCAGAAAATCTGGAAATAAATTGGTTTATGATTTTGTTGACTTAAGCGAAAACTATGCGTATTTTTATTTAAATACTGAAATTTCGCAAGGCAATGAAGATGCCTCCCCAACTGTTCAAAAAGCAACAGATTCATTAAGTAATATTAAAGAGGTTCATAAAATATTAAATCAAGAAAATATTGTTCTGATCTTTAACGGAATATTTAATCAAGAAAGTTTGCTAAACATTTTGTCCATTATTGAAAATCAAATGATGGAGCAAAATTTAAACTTAAAGAAAAAAGTATTCAATATCATGGTTGAAATGCTTCAAAATATTGTAAAGCATGGAACCAACAGTTATGAAGATGGCAGCAATCCAGGCATTTTCTTTATAAGCCAAAAAAACGAACAATATCAATTATATACGGGAAATTTTATTGGTTTTGCTGAATCAAAAACCTTAAAACGAAAAATTGATTACGTGAATTCATTGTCGCTTGAAGAATTAAATGATTTTTATGAAAAAAGTTTGTTTAATTTTCAAGTAGATAGTAGTAAAGAAGCAGGATTGGGATTAATTGAATTGCGACTTAAAACACAAAAAGAATTGCTTTATCACATTAGCACATATAATGATAAATTCAGTTTCTTTGTATTACAAACTGGTGTAGAATAGAATAATAATAATAATGGAGAATTTAAATTTACAACATACTGAAGATACACCTGAGGTAATATTAAACAGTTTTGATGGGAGTTGTTTTATTGAAGGACGATCGTTACCAGAAAATGCAGTTGCCTTTTATTTACCTATTATTGAATGGTTAAATACATATAACAATGAAATATCAGCTGCTATTAATTTTGAGTTTAAACTTGATTATTTCAATACCGCATCGGCAAAACAAATTACTAAAGTAATGCTTACTTTACAAAAAATTGCTCAAAGCAATGCCGTTAAAATACGGTGGCATTATTTAACCGAAGATGCCGATATAAAATCATCAGGAATGCGCTTTGCTAAACTTATTAAGGCAGATATTGAACTTGTTGCTTACGATGATAATTAAAAGTCTTCTTCTTATTTACTAAAAGAAAACAAAATGGAAGCATTAATAATTGAAGCAAGCCATGAAACACCTGAGGTGTTTTTAAGTAATGAACCTAGCAGCCTGCCGGACTTAATTATGTCAATATTTTTAATAACTTCGGATCATGAAAATATTTATATGAGCTGACCGCAATCAACAAATATTAATACCACATGATCTTGACTAATAGTTACCATAAAAGCATCTTGCTCGCTTCATTGTTGATATTGTTGACATGTTGGATTTTACCCACATAAATAACAGTTAACGTGGTAGCTAATTTAAAGCTTATGATACCAAGTTCCTTTTAGAATTATTGAGTCCAATATAAAAAGCATTCGAATTAAGTATTTTCAATATTTTTTACCTAGCATTAAAGCCTGCGTGGCTGGTAGCCAGAGGAAAACGTTGAAAATTAGACTCCCTTAGGGCTTATCTCAAAACCACGTCCTTCGGACGTGGATATTTACTTAAATTGGTCAGATGGATCCCCGAAGGATTCAGCGGAAGCTAATATGCCATAAACAACTTAGCAAAGCGTTCTCACTGGCTTTGCCAGTAATCATTGCGGTTTGTATGCAAATTAGTACTTATGGCTATTTCATTATAATGCAAAACACAACCTGAAATGAGTGTTTTGCATTTTAATTCTGATTTACAAGCACTTAAAACTTTTAACTAAAAAATATACTTTTGATTATAATAGAAATGGCAAAAGCGGCACTAGTTGTTAGCATAGCTTTAAACATATAAACAAATCGACCGAGAATTTTATCATTTTTTTTGCTGCTTGGAATGGTTCTCTCAAATAACATGGAGAATAAAATAAACGATGCAAGAAAGAATCCCGTAATAAATATATAGCTAAATAATGTGCTTTTTTCTAATTCAAATTGAAAGATATTCACAATACACTTAATTACCCATAAGGTATGAATCACAAATATTGAAACTCGAATCACACGAAATATTTTATTAAGAGTCTTCATTTTATATACGATATAACAATAATATGAATTTCAATAAGTTACAACTTTTTTAGAACGAATGCAAATTTTATTAACAGAGAATTTTAACAAAAATAAGTTTGTTACGAAGTAGGTGTTTGTTAATAGTATATTATTAAACAGTAGCTTCTCTAAGAAGATATATTTTCACCAATAATTCTGCACAAATATGAGTATATACAAGGCATGCCCATTTCAATAATATACTTAATTTTTATAAAGTCAGTAGTTAACTACTTAATTTTATTTCGTGAGAGAGACGCTGACAAGACCTTCGGATCTTGTCAGCGTCAAATCTGTCAGCGTGCGTAGCTCCTGACAGCATTTGCACAAATAATAAGC
>JAEINW010000265.1 GCA_016342715.1 Salinivirgaceae bacterium
TAATATACTCATTAACAAATTGTTAAGCAAGATATCCTTTAGTTATTTTCTCGCAAATCGCTCAATCTAGGTATAACGCAAGGTTATATTTGCCGGAATGCCTATGGAATGATTGATAACTTGCAACGAGGTGGTTCCGATTATTCGGCATCACTTATAGGAGCAGCATTAAATGTAAATGAAATTCAAATTTGGACTGATATTGATGGGGTGCATACAAACGATCCAAGAGTGGTTGAGAACACACATGCCATTGATGAATTATCCTTTGACGAAGCTGCAGAATTAGCATATTTTGGAGCTAAAATACTTCATCCTACCTGTATTACTCCAGCAAAAATGGCAAACATACCTGTACGAATAAAAAATACATTGGATCCTGAAGCTCCGGGAACATTAATTTCGGCCAGTGGCAATAAGCAACGAATAAAAGCTATTGCAGCTAAAGATGGAATTACAGCCATAAAAATAAAAAGTGGCAGAATGCTGATGGCTCACGGTTTTTTGCGAAGGGTTTTTGAAATATTTGAAACTTATAAAACCTCCATTGATATGATTACAACCTCAGAGGTGGGCGTATCAGTTACTATTGATAACACAAAATATTTGACTGAAATTATCGATGATCTCAGGAAATATGGGACTGTGGATGTAGATGAAGATTTGGTAATTATTTGTGTGGTTGGAGATTTGATAGCAGAAAGTAAAGGTTTGGCAGTTAGAATATTAGATGCAGTTAAAGATGTTCCTCTTCGAATGATTTCATATGGAGGGAGCAACTACAATATATCTATATTGGTAAAGGCTGAGTATAAAAAGCAATCCTTAATCGCTTTAAGTGAAAATTTATTTAACGATTTATCCTCAAAAAATTAAGCAATGGAAAAATATATTGAGAAGTTTAAATCGTTAAAAACGCCTTTTTATTGGTATGATATGGAGCTGTTAGAAGAAACACTTGCGAAAGTAAAACAAGAATCGGATAAATATAATTTTCATGTTCATTATGCAATTAAAGCAAATGCAAACCTACCAATTCTCGAAAAGATGGTTTTACATGGTTTTGGTTCCGACTGTGTAAGTGGAAATGAAATAACACGTTCATTAGAAGCTGGTTTTAAAAATAATGATATTGTTTTTGCTGGAGTTGGAAAATCAGATGAAGAAATATGCATTGGATTAGAAAATGATATTTTTTGTTTTAATGTGGAATCTCTTCCAGAATTAGAGGTGATAAATGAATTGGCAAGTAAATTGGGCAAACTAGCAAAAATAGCGCTGCGGATAAATCCAAATGTGAATGCTTCTACCCATCATTACATTACCACAGGACTGGAAGAAAATAAGTTTGGCATTAATATGTGGGAGATGGAAGATGTATTGCTAGCATTAGATAAATGTAAAGCGATAAACTTAATAGGTCTTCATTTTCATATTGGTTCGCAAATAATGGATTTGCTCTCGTTTAAAGGCTTATGTTTACGTGTGAATGAAATTCAAGAATGGTTTTTTGCACGACAAATTATTGTTGATCATATAAATGTTGGTGGAGGGTTAGGAATAGATTATGTCCATCCGGATGAAAATAGCATGCCCGATTTTAAATCGTATTTTAAACTATTTCACGATTTTTTGGAAGTTAGACCAAAGCAGAAGGTTCATTTTGAATTGGGCAGGGCTCTGGTTGGGCAATGTGGTAGTTTAATTACCAAAGTATTATATGTAAAGAATGGAGTTAAAACTAATTTTGCAATAGTTGATGCTGGAATGACGGAATTGATTCGGCCGGCTTTGTATCAGGCCACACATACCATAGAAAATTTAACATCGAAAGGTTGTTCGAAAAAATATGACGTAGTTGGACCTATCTGTGAATCATCCGATTGTTTTGGTAAGGCACTAATACTGCCTGAAACTAAAAGAGGTGATATTTTAGCGCTAAGAAGTACTGGTGCCTATGGTGAGGTAATGGCATCAAGCTATAATTTACGAAGCATTGCTTTGGCGCATTATTCAAAATAGATGAAACCTAAATTAGGGATTAGATAAAAATCTAAAAATTAGAACATAAAAAAAACCGGCCTAAGCCGGTTTTTTTTATTATTTAAGATTGTAATTATTGCTTTACAACTCTTACAGTTCTTGTATTATTTAATTTATCAACAATGGTTATCATATAAATACCATTTTCTAATTCTGTAGTAGAAATAGTTGATTTTGTTAAATTTTCAACATTTACAGTTTTAATGGTTTGACCTAATACATTGCTAACAATAATTTTTGAAACATTATCAAGTCCAGTAATTGTTAACTCATCTTTAACAGGGTTAGGGAATAAATTAGCTTCTTCTAATTTATTATCAGTAACTCCAACAGGTAGAGTTGAAAGTTCAATGGTTCCAGCATTATGAACTGTTCTATTATTAACATCACCAGCATCAATAGTATTTACAAAAGCAACAAGGCTTAAGTTTTCAAAAACCCAAGAATCATTAACAGTGTATGTAAAGGTAGCTGTATAAACATCATCTGTGTTGGTCGATGTTGTAATAGCATCACCAAAAGCGCCAGAAATTGCATCACGAACCACAGCATGGTGAGTCCATTCGCCTGGGAAACCAGCTTGAGTAGTTGAAGTAATTCCATCTTCAATAATCCATAGTGATACGCCTAAATCATCAGTAAATTCTGCCATGAAAGTACCAGAGATAGTTACTGTAATTATCTTGGTTTCTTCATTGTAATTACCATCAAAGTTCACATCAACAAAAGCTGGTTGAGCTAAGCGATCGTTAATTTTTGTTGCGCCAAAAGGTGATCCTGGCCAGAATACTGGACCTGGGTCATTACCTTGATAATCATCATTATCTAAGCCATTGTAATGTCTGTCCATCATACCTGCTGGAGCAAATGTGGTACTATTAAAGAAGGCTAACATTTCAGTATTTTCAGGAATGGTATAAGCATCAGTACCATATCCTGCATGATGTACCATCATAATTACATTTTCGTTATTTTGAGCAATTCCACCTAAATAGGTTGCTACAGGAGGACAGTTAGGACACTTTTCTGTAGAGAATTCTTCAACCAAAACGTTTCGTACGCATCCTGCTTCATAAACCATAATATCGGTACTTGCAGTGTTATCAGAAACATCATCAGTATTTCCATTTGGATTTGAAACAGTTACATTTACAGTATAGGTTGCAGCGCTTGCAAAGTTTAAAGCAATGTTATGTGTGAAGTCGTATGTTCCACCTGTTGCAATATTAATTCCAGAAATGCTGTAAGTTGCAACATCAGTTCCTCCATCTAAATTATAAGTAACATCAAATGCTGTTAGATTTTCTGAACCTTTATTAAGAACTGTACCTGAAACGTCAATGTCTGTGTTTATAGGTGCAGTAGCAGGAACTGTGATTTTTGTAAGCTTAATTTCGTCGCTGGTGCAATTATCACCAATTCCAAAATAAGAAACACCACCAACAGTATTTCCGGCAGTTTGTCCGCCACCAACAACTACACCATTATATAATATTTCTAACCAGCCTGTTGCGTCAAAACCAGTAAAATCAAAAGTATAGCAATCATTAGCAATTACACATACGTCAACAGTATTTTCAACATCCCACTGATAATCAGGACCTGTGGCAATAGTTTCTCCAGCTGAGTTTTTAATTACCCATTGCTCATCATTATTTGAATCAGATAGTGTGTTAATTGTAATTTTAGCATCACCATTGGTAACCTTGTGGTTCATGGTGTTGTTTGCTTCATTTGAATCATTATCAAGGATAACTGATGCCTCTAAAGTATAATATCCCAATGTAGATAAGTCGGCTTTAGTATTAAATGTGTAGTCTCCAGAAGTTCCAGGGGCAATGTTGAGAGTAGTTATAGTTTCACTAACTAGCTCACCACCATTTATAGAATATGCAACGCTTAAATTTGTTATTGCTTGCCCACCAAAATTAAAAAATGAAATTGTTACGTCCTCAGCATTAGTTAAGGCACAACTTGTTTCATTGTTTGGAGCTGATATTGCTGTTATACCAGCATCAGAGCTTGTGTTCTCATAAACAGAAACATCATCAAGCATTAATTGGAAATTATCAGAACAATCAAAATGTATCCAAGTTAAATAAATAGTTTGTCCTACATATGCAGATAAGTTAATAGAACGTTTTGTAAAACCGTTTTCACTGCCAACTCCTATGGTTTCTTCATATAAGTTAGTTGTAAAATCGGCAGTTGCAGTTCCCGTAGTTGATACTAACAATTTGTAATGTTCTGCAGGCCAATCTTGATCTCGTGGTCCTACATAATAATCTAAAAAGATAGTGCCGCTTTCGGCAGTTAAATCAATAGCTGGTGAAATTAACCAGTTTACAGGATTAAGCGCTCCCCCCCCTGTTTGACTCCATGATTCAGACATTGCAAAACATACACCTCCATGAGCCTGATCCGCACTATTGCCTACAGCCCATAAGTTTCCATCACCATCTTGATCTATGTTTCCCCATCCAGCAAGTGTTGCGGACTCAAAATCATCTGAAAAAATGACATCTTTTTGTTTGCTAATAATGTAATTTTTTTTACTTGTTTGGTTCTCATTTATTTTGCCACTTCGTGTAGCAAATTGAGAAAACGCTGATGTGCAAACCAACGAAACAATTAATAAAAAGGAAATTCTTTTCATATTACTAGTAGTTTTTTTGTTTGTAAAAATAATGGCTTTAAAGTTATCATTAATTTGATGCGATATTATTTTTAAAAGTGTGGTGAGAGAAGTGACTATGGGAAAATAAGAAGGTCAGGCCATAGTGTTTATAGGACAAAGGTAGGATATGTGTGTGTTTGTAGTTAAAACAAGTAATAATTCGGCTTTGCTTTTATTTTTGAAAAGGCAGTATATGAGCAAAATGGGTTTATTAAATACGAGTTCACTGCGACGTGCTAAAAAGGTTGCATGAAAATAAAATATAATTTTAGATTTTTAAATTAATTTCAATTGTCTTAGATTTGTCAGCAGTTTTAATCCTATTTATACTGTTTGAAAGGGTTTATTTGAAGTGTTAATTGCTTAGATAATAAAGAATATTTCTCAGAATGATCAGAAAGTTTTTATATAAAAAAGGAATTTTTCTTGCACAAAACATTATCGTGATAGAGTTAATTGGTGTTTTTGAGAAAAAAGTCAGATTGTTTTTGTTGTCTGATGGACAAACATTACAGTTTAACAAAACATATTACAAGTACCTGTTCAGAATTGAGTAGGTATTTTATTTTTGTTATGTTTATCCTCCCCAGCCCTCCTTAGAAAGGAGGGAGTTAGTTTGTACTTTCAATGAAACTTGTGTGGTTAAAAATTGAAGCAAATTTTTCAATTTTGTAGAATGTAGTGCCTCCCTTTTTAAGGGAGGTTAGGAGGGATAAAAAGAATATATTATTTTTATAACTGATGAAATACGCAGAAATAAAATTGCTAGCCAGAAAGTTGAGAAACTATCCAACAAAGTCGGAAAGTAGGTTGTGGCATTATATTAGGCGAAAACAATTAAATGGTAAACAGTTTCTTAGGCAACATCCAATAATTTACGATTCAGTGGGTACGGAACATTTCTTTTATATTCCCGATTTTTATTGTCCAAGCTGTAAATTAGCGGTTGAATTAGATGGAAAGGTACATGATTACACCAAAGAAAGAGATGCCATAAGAGACGAGCGATTAACTGAATTAGGCATTACCATTTTTACGATTTAAAAATGAGGAGCTTTATAAAATTGATGTGGTTTTAGATAAGATAAAAAGGTATTTGGTTTAGTTTATCCTCCCCAACCCTCCTTAGAAAGGAGGCCTGCCTGCCGATAGGCAGGGAGTTAGTGAGTACTTTAAATTTTATATAAATGGTTTATTTATTTGGTATTTGCTTTTCAAATTGGTAGCATGTAGTTTGGTAACTTTAAAAGCGAAGCAGGCGCTTCGCTATCCATAGGAACTCACAGCGCCTGCTGTGAGAATAAATTCCAATATTTGTAGATTACAACTCCCTCCCATATTTTTGGGAGGGCTGGAGAGGGTAAAAAAATACTTTGATTAATTTTTAAAGTAAAGTAGATATAGTTCAAATGATTATTTGTCTATGGCTGAAAGCCATAAATAATATAGCTTAGGGCAAGGCCCTAAGTTATTTGTTGTTAATAACAAGCGATGCAAGCATAAAATCTATTTTTTATGAAATTATCTGCATGCATCGCAACAATTTAATATTAAATATTTAGGTGATGGTTTTATTAAAACTCACAACTTTTTTCTGTGATCCGTTTTCACTATCATAAGTAATATAATAACAATCACTCACAAATTAGAAAAGAGCCAAGGACTTTAAAAAACTGCTCTATATCTCATCTCTTTTTATATAGATCATATTTATTTATGAGCAAAATAAGAATATTTGCATGAATTATTAACATAAATCAAATTATCATGAGAAAAAAATTAATGCTTGTATTTTTATGCAGCCTTTTGTTTAGTGTAATG
>JAEINW010000266.1 GCA_016342715.1 Salinivirgaceae bacterium
AGATCAAATCAGTGTAAATCAGTTTTTTTCAGCGTTATCTGCGTTCTCTTCTTTCAACTTTGCCAAGCGATTTCATGAGCGATAGCGAATAATTTGAAAGTGTACTGATAAAGGTTTTCGCTTTTCGGACAGCCTCTAATATAAATACTTAAAATTATTTATTTACTAATCTGTTTTTTAAGGTTCGATTCCAAGCAAGCACTGAAAGCAAAATTAAAGCAGCTACTGAAACATAAACAAAGTTTGGAATAGGAACAGGGTCGCCTGCTGCATATGAATGTAGCCCCGATAAATAATAATTAACTCCAAAATAAGTCATTAGCACTGAGAAAAATGCATAAATTGACAAGGTATTAAAAGCAAAACGGCCTTTAATTCCTGGAACCATTCTGGCATGAGTTACAATAGTATAAATAATCATGGTTATCAAACTCCATGTTTCTTTTGGATCCCAGCCCCAATAGCGTCCCCAAGACTCATTTGCCCATACTGCACCTAAAAAAGTTCCTATGGTTAGGAAGTATAATCCAAGTATTAAGGTTCGGTGATTTATTTTTGTTAGTGTTTCAATAGTGTCCTCAATGCGTAAGTGATTTTTTTTATTTTGAAAGATTACTAATGTTAAATTAATAATTCCAAGGATAGCACCTAGTCCCAAAAAACCATAACTGCCAGTTATTACAGAAACGTGAACAGTTAGCCAATACGATTTTAACACGGGTACCAAATTTGTAATTTCAGGATCCATAAAACTTAAATTAGCCACCATTAAGGTAAAACCAGCTAATATTGAGGTTGCAGAAAGCGCCAAACTGGATTGCCGACCAAAAATAAAACCAGCTAACATAGTTACCCACGATATAAAAATCATGGATTCGTAGCCATTACTCATGGGCGCATGCCCTGAAATATACCATCGTATTGCAATACCTACTGTTTGACCTAAAAATCCTAAGAAAATTATTGAAGTAAAAATTCGAATAATAATTCTAGCTAACTCTTTGCCAGAAATTACAGCCCCAATTAATACAAATAAAAAGATTACTCCCCAAAAAGAATAGTACGGGAAAAGTTTTTTAAATATATTCCACTGGTTGTATTTAACTTCCAATTTGGTTTTAAATTCCGATGGTAATTCATAACTAGAAAAGTTCTTTTGATATTTAAAGATTCCCTCCAAATACTCGTTGGCTAATTTATAATTATTGGTTTGTTTAGCTTTATTTAGTTCTTGAAAATATACAGGTATTATGTTTGCCAAAAAGTTTGAGTCCTCAGATGAAACCGCATTTTTTAGAGCTATGCTAGCAATATCCCATCTATCATCTGTGGCATTTTTAACCGGAAATATTTTAAGAAAAGTGCCATTGTAAATTGCATAACAGATATTTAATCGCTCATCAACTTTCATTAATTCCTTATCATATTTACTGCGTTTGGCAGGAGCTTTATTATAAACAGCTTCCACTTGTTTCTGCAATTTATACCCCATACCAGAAATAATAAAATCGTTGTAAGCCGCATATTTTCCTTTTATTCCTATTTCTCGTGCCAAATCCTTATTCGACACCTTAATTAAAGGAACGGTCATCCAATGCTCCGAATTCACATTCATTTCAAGAAATAATTGCACAGGATTTACTCCGTGCATTTTTTCTTTGCGCGAAATTTTCCGCATCAAATCAGAAGCAAAAGTATAAATAGGTTCCGTTCTTCCCCGGTGATCTTGAATTTGCAATTCGCCAAATCGGTTGGCGTGTTCAATGTCTACAAGCTGCTTGCCATCGGTAGGACTTGCGTTTATATTTGTAAAACCAAAGCCCATTGATATAAAAGCAATTACAATAATACTTTTTGGAATCACGGTCTTTCTTAAAAAAGTATTTTTATTCAACATCGACCAAAGTATTCCCAGAAACAATAAAAAATAACCAATATATGTAACAGTGGTTCCTAGCCCGTCATAATTAACAGATAAAATAGAACCTTTTTCATCTTTATCGTAAGAGGATTGATAAAAACGAAAACCATCTAATTTTAATATATTATTCATGTAAATATGAAATGGACGCTGAGCTTGCCCCTCTTTTTTAATTTGCACATAACTTGAAAAAGAAGAAGGACTCATAGATCCCGGATAGCGATCGATGACAAAATCATCTAAATGAATTTCAAAAGGAAGAACCAATTTATTTAAGCCATACGAGGCACTTAATTTAATATCATCAATTTTCAGAATAGTTGGATCCTCTTCTTGCTGTGCCCCTTCCCACACTATTAAATCTTTTGAATTACTTTTAGTGCTAACATTAAATAAATATGCCGTATTCCCTTGAATATTTTTGTTTGATTCAACTGGCAAGGCAATTATTCTGGCAGTTTCATATAATTCTTGAACCACCAGATTTACACCCTTGGAATGGTAAAGTTTGTTTGGTACAATTTCAACAGAATCCATGGCTTTGTGTTCAATTTTATCATCTTGCATACCACCCTCAGTTATTGGGGCTTTTGATTGCATGAAAAATTTACCATCTTTTAACAAAAAGTTAAAATCAGTATTGTTCTGCTTTGATCCAAAAGCAACCGTTGATTCACCTAATGTTTTGGTTTCGCCATATATTATATATGTAGAACCACGAAAATCATTCCCTGCCAATACCAAACCTATGGTTGGTTCACCGTTTGCATCTTCAATGGGTTTTTCAAAGGCATTGGGCAATATCTGCTTTAATTGTAAAGAAACTTTTTCATTCCCTACTTTTACTGTTTCCTCAAAACCTCGTTTATTATTTAGGTCCCTTTCATTCCAAATGAATGATTCTTTTTGATTGTTTTCAAGAGTTAGATTTAATCCTTTAGTTTGAGTTAATATATAATCAGAGCTATTTCCTTCACGAATGTGCATCATTCCCTCAAATCCAAAATAGCGAGTACATGCTGCACCAATAATCATTACAATAAATGCCAAGTGAAATAAAAAGATAGAGATTTTTTTACGCATATATAATTTACGGTAAAAAATACTAGCTATTAGATTTAAGCAAAAAACAAATAGCAACAGCTCAAACCATTTAGCTCCATAAACTAGCTCTCGGGCTTGTGCAGCTCCAAAGTCATTCTCAATAAAGGTAGCAGTACCCATTGCAACAGCACCAATAAATAGCACAATCACCATGGTTACTGGTGATGTAAAAAATCTAATTAGTTTGTTCATTTGTTAATAATTTAATTTTTATTGGTTTAGTTGGAATATCCATGTTAAACATTTTGGGTTGATATAATATTTATTGCATGGATATTTCATAAATATAAAATATTTGAAGTTTATAATCCAGCTAAGAACTATCCAGAAATCATTATTTTTTCTAGTTTTGGTTTATTTAATATTTCAATCGAACGATCTTTGGTACTAATAATCCCTTCGTCATGAAATTCTTTAAGCAAGCGAACAACACTTTCTTTAGTCATTCCTGTAAATTCTCCTAACTCTTGTCTGGTTAATGGGCATGGGAATTTATCTGCTCGATAAATATTATTTGATAAATGCATAATTCCCTCTGCCAAGCGTCCATGCATTTTTTTCTGACTAAAACTAACTAGTTTGTTAAATGTTTGAAGCGATTTAAAACTAATATCCTTTAAAAAGCCTTCGGCAAATAAACTATTTTCGTGTACCATTTTTTTTAGTACACTGATATCAACAAAACAAGCAGTGGTTTCGGTAATAGCTGCTAATGAATAATGATGCCTATTATCAACATATGCACCTGGCCCCACAATAAGTTCACCAGGCTTAACAATGGATAGAATAATATTTTTCCCATCATATCCCTCCATATAAACTTTTGCCAACCCATCGGTCAGAAAAACTCCGCTTGATGTAGGAGAACCTTGTTTAAAAATTATTTCACCGGCTTTAAAACTAGCTTCATATCTACTATCATTAATAAGGTTAAGTTCATCTTCGGTAAGAGCATTAAAGTTTCTCCATCTACATTTACAGTCCTTACAGGAATTACTGTTTTCTTTAAACATGCGCTAAATGTATAATAATTAGTTTCATAAAAGTTACAACAATTGTTGATATATGTCAATACCCACGATGATTCTATTTGATTAATTACTCAATAACAATCAATCAATACACTGTAAGCCTTTCTGTCTATATATTGTGTCACCAATTTCCATTTTGTAATTTCACAACACGGATAAATTAAAAAAATATGAATATGAAAAGTATGTACAAATTACTACTCGGTTTTGTTGCGATAGCAGCATTATCTGTTTTTGTTAGTTGTGAAGGACCTGAAGGTCTTGCTGGTGCTGATGGTGCTGATGGTCTTGCTGGTGAAGACGCTAATACCGTTTGTTTAGAATGCCACACTTCTGTTATAATGGATGCTATTGAAGGTCAATTTGCTTTACATAAGCATACCACTGAAAATGGTGGAGCATGGGGACGCGGAACAAGCGATGATTGTGCGCAATGTCACTCGTCTGAAGGTTTTGCTAATTTCTTGAATTCTGGAGAATCTATAGGTGTTACTAATCCAGGTGGACTTACTTGCTCAAGCTGTCATGGTAACCACAGTAGTTTAGAGGCTGAGAATATTGAAGCTCCTTTGGTAACTTCTGCTGGTCCAATAGCAATGACTGATGGTACTACTGTGTTTGATAATGGTGATGGTAACTTATGTGCTAATTGCCACCAATCAAGAAGACCTGCTGGTTATTATACTGACTTGTATTTTGGAACGGATACGGCTGTTGCATGGAATGGAACTGATCCTGTTAATATTCCTAATTCTCACGCTGGACCTCACCACGGACCACAAGCTAATGTTATTGCGGGTATCGATGGTTTTACTTTAGCAGCCGTAACTACGGAGCCTCACCATGCAAGCTGTAACAAATGTCACATGAACGACGAGGAAGCTGGTTATGGTCACTCATTTGTTCCAAATATTGCAAGTTGTAATGAATGTCACGGCGATGCTGTTGACGTTGAAAGCATGATGACTGCTACTAATGCAAGAATTACTGCAGTAGGTGATGCACTAGTTTTAGCAGGTGCTCTTACTTCTGAAGACGGTGAATATTCCCCAAATCCTGGAGATGTTAGCCCTGACGTATTTAAAGCTTGGTGGAACTTTATGATTATTATTGAAGATAGAAGTAAGGGAATGCACAATCCTGATTATATAGACGCACTACTATCATACTGTGAAGATAAATTATAATTATAGTATTTTTATATAAAATTTTAAAGGCTACCAAAAATTTGGTAGCCTTTTTTTTGTTATAAAATTTGCCAATTCATTCCTTTTTCTGATTTTTGTAAATATAACAAGCCTTTTAATTATGGTAAAAAAGAAAAAAAATAAAAACAAACGATTCTTCATCAAATTTACAACATCAATGTTGCTTGTATTTATACTTATTGGTGGCTTTAAAGCTTATCAAATGTATAAAGTGGTGGAAGAACCCAATGTAAATTTAAATGGCCAACAATCCTCCTTTATTTACATTCCTACAGGATCCGATTATTTGGATCTAACTACTATTTTGTATGAATCAGGAATAATTATTAATCGTTCTTCGTTTGAATGGGTGGCTGAGAAAAAGAATTATCCGACCAATGTAAAACCCGGCAGGTACGAAATAAAAGAAAGTATGAGCAATAACGAATTGGTGAATCTATTGCGCAGTGGCCGGCAAACTCCTGTTAAATTGGTATTTAATAAAGTACGCACTAAGGAAGTATTCGCAGGTATTATTGCCAAACAGATAGAAGCCGATTCTGCAGAATTAGTAATAAAATTGAATAATCATAAATTTCTTTCGAAGTACTCTAAAAATAAAGAAACAGCCATGACTTTATTTATTCCTAATACCTATGAGCTTTATTGGAATACAAATGCTGAAAGTTTCGTAGCAAGAATGAACAAAGAGTACGAGCGTTTTTGGAACGATAAAAGAAGAAAAAAAGCTACAGAAATTGGAATGACCCCTGATGAAGTTATTACATTGGCATCTATTGTTGAAGAAGAAACAATTAAAAATGATGAAAAAGAAGCATTGGCTGGTGTTTACGTAAATAGGCTTAAAAAAAACATCCGTTTAGGAGCCGACCCTACGGTTCGTTTTGCCTTAGGAGATTTTAATATAAAACGCATATTAAATAAGCACCTAGAGTATCAAAGCCCTTACAACACCTATCGAAATTCAGGTTTACCCCCTGGTCCCATTTGTTTGCCTTCAATTACAACCATTGATGCGGTGTTAAATTATGAAAAACATAAATACCTCTATTTTTGCGCAAAAGACGATTTTTCAGGCTACCATGTTTTTGCAAAAACATTAAAACAACACAATCAGAATGCAGCAAAATTTCACAGAGCTTTGAATAATGCCAGGATTTATAGGTAATTAATAAAAATATTGCTTTAATAATTTTAGAAGGTCAGTAGTTAACTACTTAGTTTCATTTCGTGAGAGAGACGCTGACAAGACCTTCGGACCTTGTCAGGTCA
>JAEINW010000267.1 GCA_016342715.1 Salinivirgaceae bacterium
TCCTTTCCAACCTGCATGAATGGCTGCAATAACGCTCGATTTAGCATTGTATAATAAAATGGGAGCACAATCGGCCGTTTTTATGCATAAAACTTTTCCAGAAATGTTAGTTATTAATGCATCCGTATCGTTAAAAATTTGATCTGCAGAGTTTTCATGAACAATCTTGTTATTTGCAGAGTGAGTTTGCGTTGGAATAATGTATTCAAAGGAATTTAACAAAAACTCTTTTTCTAAAATGTTATTTAAAACATCATTGCTACATTGGTTAAAAAAATCACCTTTTGTAATAAATGCAAAAGCTTTTGATTGAGGGAACTGTATTTGTTCTATGGTGTTTAACATTATGGAGCCTACTTATGTCTTATTTGAATCTTAGTATATGTATGATATTTGTTTTAAATTTGGAGGCAGAAAACTAAACAAATTCGTATTATGAAACAACTTTTACAAATTATAACTGCCTTAATGCTTGTCATAGGCTTGATGTCAAGCAATGTGTTGATTGCCAAAGACAAAAAAGATAAAGAAGAAGGGTATAAATTTACACCTAAAATTCAGCTTGAAACCTGTTCGGTTAAAGATCAGGGAAGCAGCGGGACTTGTTGGAGCTATGCTACATCTTCGTTTATTGAGGCTGAACTAATTCGTTTGGGAAAAGGGAAACATGACATTTCTGAAATGTTTTTTGTACGAAAGGCTTATCCGCAAAAAGCGATTAAATATATTCGCTACCAAGGATTATCCAATTTTAGCGAAGGTGGACAAGCGCACGATGTAACTAATGTTATTCGAGAATTTGGAATGGTTCCCGAATCGGTTTATAGAGGGCTGAATTATGGGTTTACTTATCATAAACATGGCGAAATGGTTTCGGTATTAACCGGCATTTTAGATAGTAGTATAAAAAAGAAAAGCAATTTTACGGGTAAATCGTTGGATGTTTTTTCTGCAGCCCTTGATATTTATTTGGGAGAAGTTCCTGAAAAGTTTATTTACATGGGCAAAGAATATACCCCAAAAACCTTTGCCGATTCCATGAACTTTAATTCTGATGATTACGTGGAATTTACATCCTATTCTTGTTATCCGTTTAATGAAAAAATTGATCTCGAAATTCCCGACAATTGGTCGCGCGATTTGTATTACAATATTGAATTAAACGATTTGATGGGCATTATTAATTATGCTTTTGAAAATGGATATTCTGTAAATTGGGATGGTGACGTAAGCGAATCAGGTTTTTCTCATAAAAATGGGGTTGCTGTAGTTCCTGAAGACGATCCAAAAGAAATGGAGGATAGTGAACGTTTAAAGTGGGAAAGTTTAAGTGAAAAAGAACAAAAGGAGATGTTGTTTGATTTTAGCAAACCTCGTAAAGAAAAAAATGTTACCCAAGAAGTTCGACAAGAAGCATTTGATAAGTTTAAAACTACCGATGATCATTTAATGCATTTAACCGGAACAGGAGTCGATCAAAATGGTACTTTGTATTACCACACAAAAAATTCATGGGCTGAGGATAGTAATAAATTTGGTGGAAGTCTGTACATGAGTGAAGCGTTTATTAAATTAAAAACGGTGGCTATTCAGGTTCATAAAGATGCAATTCCACAAGAACTTAAAGACAAATTAGGGATAAAGTAATTATATTTTAATAAAAATTGATTTAATCCCTCTCTGTCCTTCGGACATATCTCCTAGGAGAGAACTTAGTAAAAAAGTCTTCCCCTGGGGGGGAAGTGCCTATAAGGCGAAGGGGGAGCTATAAGAACTGATTTTTGAAAAACATAAATTACCGGGTATCTTTGCCCGGTTTTATTATTTTTACAGCAAATGGACAATTGGGTTAACAAATTTCTAAATATTTCTGATGACAAACAGTTTAATGATTTGTGCATTGAGGCTTTTCTCTATCAATACCATACAATACCTGTGTATCAGGAATATTGCAAGCATTTGAACATTCGCCCTTCTGAAATCACACATTATACAAAAATACCTTTCCTACCCATTGAGTTTTTTAAAACGCATGATGTAAAACCTGAAAATTCGAACCCAGAAATAACATTTTCGAGCAGTGGTACCACAGGAACGAAAACGAGCAAACATCATGTAGCCGATTTAGCTATTTATAAAGCTAGTTTTTTAGCAGCATTTAAAAAGTTTTATGGAAACGTTGAGGAGTATTGTGTGTTGGCTTTGCTTCCGTCATATTTGGAACGAACAGGTTCCTCACTAATATATATGGCTGAAGAGCTTATAAAATTGAGCAAACATGCCGACAGTGGATTTTATCTCAACAATTATCAAGAGCTTTCTGAAAAATTAAAAATACTAAGCCAAAGCGGGAAAAAGATTCTTTTGCTTGGAGTGAGTTATGCTTTGTTGGATATGGCAGAGCAGTTTCCCATGAAACTTGAAAATACCATTATTATGGAAACCGGAGGCATGAAAGGTCGCCGTAAAGAATTGGTTCGCGAAGAATTACATGAAAGATTGTGCGCTGCTTTTGGGGTTTCTTCCATTCACTCTGAATATGGAATGACTGAATTGCTTTCGCAAGGATATTCATTTGGCGAAGGTCTATTTAAAACGCCACCTTGGATGAAAATTTTAATACGCAATACCTACGATCCTTTTGAATATTTACCCGCAGGAAAAAGCGGTGGTATTAATGTAATTGATTTAGCTAATATTCACTCCTGCTGTTTTATTGAAACCAAAGACCTTGGAAAAACTTTTACCGACGATAGCTTTACTATTTTGGGACGCTTTGATGATTCGGATATTCGTGGGTGTAATTTAATGGCGGAATAAGTTTGTACTTCCAACGCTGACATGTCCGCTGGACGATGTCAGGTTGAATGTAAATTATGTTTTCCAAAGTATGGCATGGGTGTAAGATGCTTAGCGACTCTACTTGAAAATAAATTATAAAACCACAAGATCTCCCATAACTAATTTTATTAGTCGCTTAGCATCTTGCAAACTCAGCCTTTATTCTTCGAAAATATAATCTTTCCAAGGCAAACATTTCATTTGGACGATTTTAGGTTGAATGAAGTTTATCCCTCTCTCCCGAAGTCTCGGGATCTCTCCCAGAAGAGAACTAAATAAAATTAATTCTATTGTGAACAGATGCTTAGCGACTGTGCTTGAAAACGAATCAACAAACAACAAGCTTTTCTGTAATAATTTTATAAGTCGCTTAGCATCTTGTAATGATTTCCCCAATTGGGGAAAACTTCCTGCACGTTGCAGCAACTTATCAATCAGCTTATAGTAAGGAATTTGTTTGAAACAAAACTTTCATGATTTAGGGGAATCGCCAATAGGAATGAAAGTTGAAAAAAGTACCGCCGGCATCCTTGCCGGTTTTTTTTACCGCCTAGAAGACGGTGGTACAAAACTAAAAACAAATAATCAAAACCAGATGCTTAGCGACTCTACTTGAAAATGAATCAACAAACAACAAGCTTTTCTGTAATAATTTTATAAGTCGCTTAGCATCTTTGGTGCAAAACAAAAAAGCCAACCCGAAGGCTGGCTTTTAATATTTCAAGAATATTTTATCTTAATCATTAATTCTCATTTTATAGAAACTTCTGTAAACAAAATACAGTGCAACTAGTAAGAATGCAACTCCAACGTAAGGAGCAATGTGACGGAAGCTTTCAGAAATGGCTATTTCCATTGCTAATAAACCAAACAAAGTAGTAAACTTAATTACCGGGTTTAATGCTACCGATGAAGTATCTTTATAAGGATCACCTACAGTATCACCTACAACCGCTGCATCGTGCAAAGGAGTTCCTTTTTCTTGCATATCTACTTCAATCACTTTTTTAGCGTTGTCCCAAGAACCACCAGCATTTGCCATAAATATGGCCTGATACAAACCAAAGAAGGCAATAGAAAGCAAGTAGCTTATAAATAGAGATACAGGAGCATTGCTAGTGGCAGTAGGAGCCGAAATAAAGGCAAAAGCCAAGGCAAAGGAGAAAATGGCAATAAATATATTCCACATTCCTTTTTGAGCATATACGGTACAAATTTGAACCACTTTGCGTGACTGCTCAATGTCTGCTTTTTTAGGAGCATCGGGATCTAAATTTATATGCAGCTTAATATACTCAACTGCACGAGCAGCACCTGTGGTTACCGCTTGAATAGAAGCTCCAGTAAACCAGTAAATAACAGCTCCACCTAATAGGAATCCAAATATGGTATATGGGTTTAGTAAATTAAGAATCTCCGCTGGGTCAACTCCCAAAGTAGATTTAATTACAAGTATCAACGAGAAAATCATTGTGGTAGCACCAACAACAGCAGTACCAATTAACACGGGTTTTGCAGTAGCTTTAAATGTATTTCCGGCACCATCGTTAGCCTCTAAATAATATTTCGATTTTTCGAAGTCAGGAGTAAAGCCAAAATCTCTTTCAATTTCAGCAATGGTTTCTTCTCTGTTGTCTTCAATTAATGATAATTCGTAAATCGATTGTGCATTATCGGTAACTGGTCCGTAACTATCTACAGCAATAGTAACAGGGCCCATACCTAACATACCAAAGGCAACCAAACCAAAGGCAAAAATCGATGGATAAATCATGAAATTATCTAAACCAAAGGTACTTGCATAGTAGGCAATAAACATCAATACAAAGAATACCATACCTTGCCAAAATGCACTGAAGTTACCAGCAACCAAACCAGATAAAATATTTAATGAGGCTCCACCTTTTTTAGAGGCTTCTACTACTTCGTTTACATGTGTCGATTTAGGACTTGTAAAAAGCTTGGTGAATTCTGGAATTAAGGCTGCACCCAAAGTACCAGCACTAATAATTACAGAAAGTGTGATCCACATATTGTCAGGCAAATCTCTAATCATAAAGTAACTGGCAATAAAGGTTACAAAAATAGATAGAATTGAAGTTATCCAAACCAGACTTGTTAATGGTTTTTCAAAATCGAGTTCTTCAACATGTTCGTATTTTGCTTTGGTAATGGCTCCATTAATCCAATAGGATACAATGGAAGTAACAATCATTAAAATACGCATTACAAAAATCCATGCTAACAATTGCACTTGAAATTCAACACCGGTTACTGCTAAAAGAATAAACGATATTAATGCAACACCTGTTACGCCATAGGTTTCAAAACCATCGGCAGTGGGTCCAACACTATCACCCGCATTATCGCCTACACAATCGGCAATAGTACCTGGGTTACGTGGATCGTCTTCACCAATTTTGAAAATTACTTTCATTAAGTCAGAACCTATGTCAGCAATTTTTGTAAAGATACCACCGGCAATTCTTAATACAGAAGCGCCCAATGATTCACCAATAGCAAAACCGATAAAACTAGCACCCGCATATTCTCCAGGAACAAAAAGAAGAATAATTAGCATCATGATAAGCTCTAAGGAGATTAACACCACACCGATACTCATCCCTGCATTCAAAGGAATGTTTAATAGTTTAATGGGTTTCTTCTCTAAGGAGGCAAAGGCCATTCTTGAGTTTGCTAGGGTATTCATTCGAATACCAAACCAAGCTACACTGTAGGATCCAAGGATACCCAACACCGTCCAACCCAAAATCATTAATACACCGCCAATTCCAAAATGCGAATCGGAGAGAAAGCCAAAATAAAAGGCTACGGCAGAACCAATGAAAACAAATAGAATAGCTAAAAATTTACCTTGTTGAATCAGGTAGGTTTTGCCTGTTTCGTAAATTACATTGGCTACATCTAACATGGATTGATGTGCTCTAATTTTCTTAACCTTTAAGAATTGGAATAATCCAAATGCAAATCCGGCAAGTGTAATTAAAAAACCCAAATAAAGCATCCATTCGTCTTTTATTCCTTCAGGGATGGCCAGATCGGCCTCGCTGGCTTTTGTTAAAAAAGGTAGTAGAGCAACAAGCCCTAGGAGTACAATCTTCTTTTTCATAATAATATTCAACTTTAGGTTTTGTTTAGACGGTAAAAATATGCTTTGATTTCTTTATAAAAAACATTCTGCTTAACATCCGCTTTGATTATTGGATCAAGTGATTATATTTGTAATGGCGGAGTGTTTTTCTAAACGAAGTCAAATCTTTTCAAATAGCAAGTAGGCCTTTTCTTCTTCTACAATCTCCCGTATATAAAAATGAAACTATCACTTTAAATTTCAGTTGTTTGTTATTGTTGTATAAAACAAAACCATAACATATTATTAACATTATGGTTCAATGGATAGCTAATATAATGAAAAAGCCGGAATCCAAATACAATTAATTCTGGCTTTTATTATTTATTTTTACTTGTGAATATCAATACTTCTTTGGTAATGCTTAATGGATTTATCATATTATTCTTGAAACGAGGTTGTTTTGTGGTGTTCTGGCTGTGATAAAATATGGATCAAGTAAATATTAGGGTTGTTTTTAATATTTTTTCTTATTTTCAAAAAATGGAATTAGAAACTTTATTACA
>JAEINW010000268.1 GCA_016342715.1 Salinivirgaceae bacterium
ATAAGTTGAGAGAAAAATAGGAAAAATATTCAAACGTCATTTTTTTCAAAACTACCTGAGTTGTTACAATGACAAATGTAGAAAATCAATTACTTCAGGAACGCAGTGATCAAAGTGAAGGTGATATTATTAAATCGAAAACAACGATAATTTTATTAACCCTATTTGCATGTATTATAGTTTTAATTTTGGTAGTATATTATTCTCGTATTATTGTTGGTCCTATAAGTAAACTAGCCATTATTGCAGAAAAAATTGCAGCTGGAAACTTGGTAAATATCATTGAAACAACAACAAGAAAAGATGAAATTGGAGTTTTAGTGCGGGCTATAAAGTTAATGTCAGAAAATTTACTTGCTCAAATTACCGATATTTCTGATGGGGTAAATGTTCTTTCGTCCTCAGCCAGTGAAATAATGGCCAGTGTTTCACAATTGGCATCGGGTTCTGCCGAAACCGCAACCTCCGTTAGCGAAACTTCAGCTACCATATCTGAAGTAAAACAAACGGCTGAAGTTTCGAATCAGAAGGCTATTAAAATTTCAGAAAGCTCAAAAATAAATATGGATGTTTCAAAAAGTGGAATGAAATCGATTGACGAAACCATTGAAGGAATGAATCGGGTTAAAGTTCAAATGGCTTCTATTGCTGATATTGTAATCCGATTGAGCGAACAAAGTCAGTCAATTGGAGCTATTGTAAATTCTGTAAACGATTTGGCTGAACAATCAAATTTACTAGCGGTAAATGCTTCTATCGAGGCAGCCAAGGCGGGTGAGCACGGCCGGGGATTTGGTGTGGTTGCACAAGAAATTAAAAATTTGGCCAGTCGATCGAAAGAAGCAACCAGTCAAATAAAACTCATATTAAGTGAAATTCAAAAATCAATTAGCAATACGGTTATGGCTACTGAGCAAGGTGGAAAAGCTGTGGATGAAGGTTTGAAACTATCGGAAGTGGCCGGAAATGTTATTAATACTCTGTCAGATAGTGTAAATGAATCGGCTCAAGCTGCTTTTCAAATTGCATCGTCGAGTCAACAGCAATTGGTTGGTATGGACCAAATTAACGAAGCTATGGAAGGCATTAAAGAGGCGAGCATACAAACAGCTGCTAGTACCCGACAATCGGAAGAATCGGTAACAGACTTGCATAGGTTAGGGGAAAAGCTTCAAAACATTTTAAAAAAATATAAGCTGGAATAGAGGCTGGAAAATTGAGATTTGAGATTTGAGATTTGAGATTGGAAATTGGAAAATTGAAAATTGAAATGGAATAATTTAAGTCATTCCATGGTAATTCAATAGTTATAATGAGCTTAAAGAACAATTTTAATATTTAAAGATAGATCATGAATTTAGAAGATTTGAAAGTATATCAATTATCAATGGTAATTGGTGATAAAGTATGGGATATCGTAAATAGTTGGGATTATTTTATTAAAGATACTATTGGAAAACAAATAGTGCGTTCAGCCGATTCAATTGCAGCAAATATATCAGAAGGATTTGGTCGCTATCACTTTAAAGATTCAAAAAAATTTCTTTACTATTCAAGGGGTTCATTATATGAAACAAAAACTTGGTTAACTAAGGCTAAAAATAGGAATCTAATTTCAGATAAGGAATATCAATACTTTGAAAGTGAAATTAAAAATTTAGGTGTGAAATTAAACAATTACATAAAATCAATTGGAAATAATACAAGCCAAATGAGTTAATAACAATGAATGACAAAGATGTAATTAATACGAATGCAGTAAATAAATGACCTTTAATGACAGCGTAGCGAATTTCGCGAGCGTAGTGAGCAAATAATATTTGTATATGGACAATAAAAAAGAATTTCTGAAAAAACTACTCGAAACCTTTAGGGTAGAAGCCGAAGAAGGGTTAAAGAAAATTTCTTCTAATATGGTTAAGCTTGAAAGCAAGCCATCGGATTCGGATGCTATGAAAATAATTGAAATTATTTTTAGAGAAGTTCATAGTTTGAAAGGAGCTGCCCGAGCAGTTAATTTGCTAGATATTGAAACAGTTTGTCAGACGTTTGAAAGTGTAATGTATGCATTAAAAAATAAAAAAATAAAAGTAAAGCCTGTTGTTTTTGAGCTTATGAACCAAACCATTGATTTACTTAATGATTTATGTGGTAATGGAAGCCATACGCCAGACTTAAAGAATCAGATGCAATTAGTATTGAAGAATCTTTTTTTGATTGAAACAGGAAAGTTTGATGAAAGACAAATCTCTGAAAATACTATTCTAAATAGCAAAAAATCACTTAGCAAAGTACTCGAAATTAAATCGGAAGAACATCGGGAAAAGGATAACGAGAATGAAGGATTAACAAAGGATCAAAGTGCAACAAAGGAGGATTCTCTAGTAGAAACCATCAGAGTTTCAACTCAAAAATTAGATAATTTGTTGTTTCAAACAGAAGAAATGCTATCGATAAAACTGGCAACATTGCAACAGATTGATTATTTAAAAGCTGTACTAAATAAATTAAATGTTTGGAAAAAAGAATCATCAAATGTTAGTGTTGCCATTCGAGATGTAAAACAAATTTTTGAACAAAAGCAAGATGCATTATCAAAGGAAGATAAGCTGATAGAAAATATTATTCTCTTTTCCGATTGGAGTGTTTCTCAAATAAATGCCGTTGAAGACGATCTTATTGAGTTAAGAAAATTTTCTGTTCAGGAATCGTTTCTTTCAAGTAATAAAATAGAAACCTTGTTAGATGATGTAAAAGAACTTATTACAGTTCCATTTTCCTTATTAATCGACACTTTTCCAAAAGTAATTCGCAACTTGGCAAAAGATATGGAAAAAGTAGTTGAATTTAAGACCCTTGGCGTAAATACAGAAATTGATCGCAGAGTTCTTGAATTGATCACGCATCCATTAATGCACATACTAAGGAATTGCATTGATTATGGTATTGAAAAACCAAAAACACGAATCGAAAAAAATAAGCCTCAAAAAGGAAGTATAAAAATTGAAGTTGAACGTCTTGAAAACAACAAAGTTAAAATTCAAATTTCTGATGATGGAGCGGGAATTGATCTGGATAAATTAAGGAAACTTTATATTAAGAACGAAAAGATTTCAAGTGATGATGAAGCTAATATAAATGAAAGAGACTTATTGTTTTATATATTCAGGTCGGGGATTACCACTAGCGACATTGTAACTGATTTGTCGGGGCGTGGCTTGGGGCTTGCCATTGCATATGAGAAAATAGAACAACTTGGCGGAAGCATTCAAGTAGAAACAAAACATAATGAAGGAACATGTTTTACCATTGAAATACCCTTAACTTTGGTAACTTTCAGAGGAGTATTAATTAAAATTGCAAGCAGTGAATTTGTGGTGCCAACCGCAAAAATTTTGCAGGTAATACAAATAAATGCCAACAAAATTAAATTGGTCGAGAATAAGGCTACCCTTCCTTTTAATGGTGAATTTATTCCCTTTGTAAATATGAGTGACATTTTAGAATTAGCTATTACTAAATCTGATTTGGAGTATATTCAGGTTATTGTACTTGGTTCAATTAATGAAAAAATTGGATTTGCTGTTGATGAGATCATTGGAGAACAGGAAGTACTGGTAAAAAAATTCAATAAACATATTACAAGGCTCAAGAATATTTCAGGGGCAACGGTTTTGGGATCGGGCAAAGTAGTACCCATATTAAATGTGTATGATTTAATTAAGTCGGCAAGTAAACCTCATGTAAGCAATGTTAAAACTGCTACTAATATAGAAACAGAAGCTGATTTGAAAAAAGTTTTGGTAGTTGAAGATTCTATTACCTCAAGAACCTTGTTGAAAAATATTTTAGAAACAGCTGGATACCTGGTTACTACTGCAATTGATGGAGTGGATGGTTTTATTAAACTTAACGAAAATACTTTTGATGCTGTAATATCAGATGTTGATATGCCCCGCTTAAATGGTTTTGATTTGACTGCAAAAATACGAGCTGATAAAACGCTTAGTGAAATACCGGTTTTACTGGTAACATCCTTATCAAAAACAGAGGATAAGGAACGTGGCATTGAGGTGGGTGCCAATGCATATATTATAAAAAGCAGTTTTGATCAAAGTAATTTGCTTGAAATATTAAACCGATTGATATAACAAAAGAAAGTTATTTGATAAAAAAAATGTAACTTGCTAATTCGTAGCTTTTTATGCATTTAATATATTTCAAGATGATTGACTGAATATTAGGAATAATGACATCAATGTTGTTTAGTAAGTGAGATCACATTAATTGTTTGGACAACGCTGCACCTAAATGCTCTAAAGGGTGTAGCCATGAGCGCTGTCCCCTTTAGGGGGTTTAGGGGTGTGCGAAAGGATATTATTAGTTTAATTAACAGACTTTGAAATATATACAACTATTAACAAACATAATAAAACATTAAGCTTATGATAAAAGTATTAATAGTTGAAGATTCAAGAGTCGTAAGCGAATATCTGGAATTTATTTTAAGCAACGATCCTGCAATTGAGGTTATTGGAAATGTAAGTAACGGAAAAGCAGCAATTGATTTTATCGAGAATCAAAAGCCTGATATAATAACTATGGATGTTGATATGCCCATTATGAATGGCTTAGAAGCCACACGAATAATTATGTCAACAAATCCGATTCCAATAATTGTAGTTACTGCTAGTAGAAATAGTCTGGAAATGAACATTACCATGGAGGCTTTAGCTGCGGGAGCACTTTCAGTAATTGACAAACCTTTGGGCATTGGTCATCAAAATGAACAAGAAAGAACTGAAAAATTGTTATCCATGGTGAAAGTGTTATCGGAGGTTAAAGTTATTCGTAGAATTCCCAAAAAAAACAATAAAATAGCCATTCAACCTTCTGTAAAATTGCAAATTTCTTTTAAGAAATTTAATAATAAAAAGATTGTGGCAGTAGGAATTTCATCGGGTGGACCTCACGTGTTAGAAAGAATCTTCTCAAAAATCACAAGTGATTTTCCTTATCCCATTGTAGTAGTTCAACATATTACCGAGGGTTTTATTGATGGATTAGCAAAATGGTTAAATGGCTTATTGCAAATTCCAGTACATCTAGCCAAGTTAAACGAATCACTTTTGCCAGGAAACATGTATTTTGCTCCCGATAAGCATCATATGCAAATTCGGAGTTTAAAAGTTAAGCTTGTAACATGCGGATACGAACCCGGAAAACTTTGCCCTTCGGTTGAACAGCTTTTTCATAGTCTTTCACTAAATCATGCACCAGACACCATTGCCATGATAATGACCGGGATGGGAAAGGATGGAGCAGAGGAACTTAAATTACTTCGTGAGGCTGGGGCGATAACCATTGCTCAGAATAAGGAGAGCTCATTGGTACATGGTATGCCTGGGGAAGCAATTAAAATAGGAGCAGCTGAATATGTTTTAAGCCCCGATGAAATTGCCAATCTTTTGTTTGAAATTGAAAAACATGCGAATGAAATAAAACGGTCAGTTAATGAATCAAAAGTGTAAGAGTTGGATAGTAAAAATGACAATAGGTTGATTAGTTCTACTTTGATATTTTAAAAATGAAAAAAACAGCTTGATCTCATTTTGTAAAACCTCCTTAAATTAGTAGGGAGCTTAAAACTACTAAATTTACAACTTTAGCAGTTTCAAATAACTCCAATGCTTGCAGTGGAGATCTCGACATTGGTCGGAAAAGAGGTAAAAATTAAAGTTGTAAAGTAGAATTAGTTAATTTTAAAAAATAGGTGCTATGATAAAAAATGAAATAATTGTAATTGCTGAAGACAGCTTGACACAAGCCGTTCAATTACAATTTATTCTTGAAAATCAAGGATATACTGTTTTTATTGGAAAAAATGGAAAAGAAGCACTTGCATTAGTAAACGAAAAAAACCCTGCGCTTGTAATTAGCGATATTGTAATGCCTGAAATTGATGGCTTTGAGCTTTGCCGTTTAATTAAATCAAAAAAAGAAACACAAAACCTTCCTGTAATTATACTAACCTCACTTACCGAAACCAACGATGTTATTAATGGTCTTGAATGTGGAGCCGATAGTTTTATTAATAAACCATACAGCGAAGAATTTTTATTGTTGCACATTAACAATACTTTGCAGTCAAAAAAACTAAATATAAAGTATCATTCAAATATAAATTTTGATATTGCCATTTCTGGAAAAGAACGTCATTTCAAAGTAGACCCTGTACGGATGGTTTCCTTGTTAATTTCAACCTATGAATCGGCTATTAATAAAAACATTGAACTTAATCAAAAACAAAAGGAGCTTAATGCGCTAAATAATAATTTAGAAGACATTGTAATTGAAAGAACTGCCGAATTATGGGGCGAAATTGCCGTGCGAAAGCAATCAGAAGCTAATGTCAGACTTCCAATCCTATAATTGTCAATCAAATAGTTACGTGAATATGCTCGTAAAATAGAAATGATTATTTTTGT
>JAEINW010000003.1 GCA_016342715.1 Salinivirgaceae bacterium
TTAATCATTCATTTTGTTAATAAGTGGTACACTTTTCGATTGAAATGTGGTATAGTCCTTAATTAATATTTACAATTTGGAGTAATGTATTTTTGAAGTTTTTAATAGTAGGCGAATTTATTTAAAAAGTATTAAATATTTGTTTGGGAAATATGTGGCATTATTATGATTGATTGTACAAACGAAGACTAATTTCTTTTTCAAGTTTTTAGATACATACTATTTAACTTTAGTGTGCTCAAACAAGTATGTGAGATGCGAGAATAAGAATATAATAAGCAACAAGCATGAAAACAATGGCAGTAATCTCTATAGCCCAAGTCACAAAGTTTTTTTTACGAAGGGCAAAGGTCACAAGCCCCATGGTAGCAATTGATGATATGCTGATGTACCATATGTGGTAGTCTATCCCAAATCCTACGAGTATAAGGGTAAATCCCAATAAGGCGCCAAACATATGAAACTTTAATACGGTTGGGTTTTTAATATTACTCATAAAACCAACGCCTGCCAGAAGCCAAGCTCCAACATTCGAAAGAATGAAACTATCGGGTTTGAGTGAAAGATTGATTACTGAAAGGGTGCCATAACTGTACAATTAGAAAGAAACAAAGAGCCAAACAGGCACATTGTAAAAGGTCATTGATATTGATTTTGGAAGTTTGCCGCTTTACTCGCAGTACTTTTTTGTACTAATAATAAGGTAAATAATAAAAAAGATACTTGCTGACATTAGGAGTACTAATAATTTCATAATCATAGATTTTTAAAGTTGGTATTTACTAATTGTTTTTAAAACTTAATTACATTGTGGTTCATTCATCTGTTTTGTGTAAGAAAAGTGACCTACTGTGTGCAATTTCTAGTCAAGTTACAAGAAAGATGAAGCGAAATATCAAGCCACGTGCGGAAGCCAAAACTTTAAGCCAATGTAAACTTACAGAAAGGCAATGCAGCAAAACATTGGCTAATGTTGCATTACAGAAAGGCTATACACCAAAACATTGGCTAATGTACACTTACAGAACTGCTATGCAGTAAAACATTGAACTTATGTAAACTTACATAAGGACACTGCGGTATGTTTATTAAGTTCAAATCGTACGTTTCCGATAGTTTGTTATTTTCTTTTACCACAAGCTTAATAAGAGAGGTTTCTTCTTTATAACTGCGACGAGCCATTTCGTGCCCACCATATTTTTGAATAATGTTGCTCACTGTATTAGCAAGTTCTACTACTTGAGCATTATAATGATAAGTGTAAGCTTCGCTCAGTTTAATAATCTCCTTTAAAGCACTATCGCGACCAGCGTCGTCCATAGCAACATTTTCAGCCGATGTAGCACTCCTTGAAAGACTGGTATCGTAATTTTCTAGAGCTGTTTGAAAGCTGGCATACACCGGAAGGTTTAAATCTTTGCTTGCATCATTAATACGATGGGCGGTTGTTCCAAGTTCGTTAATGGTTAATCTTGAGAATTTCTTTGGTAAAGACATAACTAATTGTTTTCTAGTTTATAATTAATATTATTAATGTAAAAAATCTAAACATGAGGTTTTCTCTTTTCTTCAATCGTTATTCTAAATGCATTTTACATGATACAGCTTTATTATGGATGCTTTTTTATGCAATAAAAAGTAATGTTTTTGTTTTTTTTGAATATTTATTTTACACTAATTTAGGCTTAACATTTATGAGACGGATTTTTTTTATAAAATGCTTTCTGTTTTAAGCACCGTGTATAAAAAAAGAGGCTGTCAAAAAAGGATTGTTCAACTTTTGAAAACTTACAATACGAAATGGCCATAAGTACTAATTTGCATATAAACCGCAATGATTACTACCAAAGCCAGAGAGAACGCTTTGCTAAGTTATTTATGACGTATTCCCCTGAATAATAGGGGCAGGCTATCTGACCAATTTAATAAAAAATAAAAATAAACAAATGGAAGTTAAATTTAAAATGGAACGCACCTACCAGTAGGTAGGTTTTGGCTGATTTTAACTTTGTTGAGGGCTAAAGCCATTCACAAATCAAATCAGTGTAAATTAGTTTTTTTCATTGTTATCCCTGTCTGGCGGTAGGCAGGAGTGTTATATTCTTTCAACTTAGCGAACCTTGCTTGCAAGCTCATGATCCCGAGAATTCGGGAGAATAAAAAAGCTATCTCGTGAGCGATAACGAATAATTTGAAAGTGTACATATAAGGTTTTTTACTTTTTAGACAGCCTCAAATCAAAAAAAACTGGCTCGCCTAATTAATGATAAATTTAACTTGCCAATTAAAAAATATGGTATTTCTTTGTGATCCGAAATAAAAAAGTAGATGAGCTTAGAAAAACGACATATTCTTTTAGTATTAATTATACCACTAATTGTATTATTTCAATTTTGGCAGTCAAATTTTAGGCATTCTCATACAATAGAAAATGGAATAGTTGTAGAGCATTCTCATCCTTCTAAGTCTTCAAATTCTAGCCCATTTTCAACAAATCATCATCATTCAAAATCGGAATTTATTAGTATTGCTGGTTTTAGTGCAAATTTTACAAATATTCAAAGTGTTGTTTGTTTAAACGATATTACAATACCATGTATTGAAATAAAAAAGGAAGTAGATTATAAAGCTGATATTCCTTTTAAGCATTATTTATCAATCTTATTCCGAGGACCACCTAGCTTATAAAATATTATCATTTATTTTATGAGTCCTGTATAAAAAGCATTCGAATTAATATTTTTAACATTTTTTACCCTGGCCCTAAAGCCTGTCTGGCTGGTAGGTAGGGAAAAGCGTTGAAAATATGACTCTCTTTAAAATTGGGGTAATGCTGATTTTTAACTTTGCCCGATTTAGTCCCCTTTTATACTAGACACTTTTATTTAAACTTTAATTTTAATTAGAGATAAGTTTTTATCTCAATAATAATATTTTTATGAATTTTAAAAAGACAATTCTATATCTAATTGTACTGCTACTTATTAACAATACGTTTGCTCAAAATAAATCAGATGCACATATTATTGGACACGTTAAATCGCATGGTGAACATTTGCCATTCGCTACCATAATGTTAAAAGGAACCACCATTGGTACAGCTACGGATGAAACTGGGCATTTTAGAATAATAAATGTCGATGCAGGGGAATATATCATAAAAGCACAGGCAATTGGTTATAAATCTCAAGAAAAAACAATTGTTGTTAAAAATAATAATACAACTGAAGTTAAATTTGACTTAGTAGAAGATTTAATTGGTATTGAGCAAGTGATTGTTTCAGCTAATAGAAATGAACAAAATCGTCACGAAGCTATGACCATTGTGAATTCAATATCGCCTAAGTTATTTCAGAATACAAATTCGCTTACTTTAGGCGAAGGATTAAATTTCACACCAGGATTAAGGTTGGAAAATAATTGTCAGAATTGCGGATTTACTCAGGTGCGAATGAATGGCTTAGAAGGGCCTTATTCGCAAATTTTAATAAATAGTAGAGCTATCTTTAGTGGTTTAGCAGGCGTTTACGGATTAGAGCTTTTTCCTGCAAATATGATAGAACGAGTGGAGGTTGTTCGTGGTGGAGGTTCAGCACTTTTTGGTAGTAACGCCATTGCAGGAACCATAAATTTAATTACTAAAGATCCGATTAAGAATGGTTTCGATTTAAATACTGCTACTAATTTTGTGGGAGTTGGAAACACTAATGGAGGCAATATTAGTATTGATAAGAATATAAATTTTAATGCTTCGGTAGTCGATTTAGAAGCAAAAGCAGGAGTAACTGTTTTTGGATTTTACCGCGATAGACCAAATTACGATGCGAATGACGATGGATATTCAGAACTAGCTCAAATTACAAATGCAACCGTTGGTTTTAGAGCCTATCATCGCACAGGGCAACGAGGAAAAGTTACGGTCGATTATTTTAATATTAATGAAGCTCGCAGAGGTGGTAATAAGTTTGATGGTTTATATCACGAATCAGACATTGCCGAAGCAGTGAGTCATAATATTAATACGGGTGCTATTAACTTTGATCAACTTTTTGCGAATAATGATAAATTAAGCATTTTCACTTCGATTCAAGACGTTAATAGGAACTCGTATTACGGTGCAGGGCAAGATATGTCGGCTTATGGGAAAACAACCGATTTGTCTTATACTTCAGGATTGCAGTATAGTATGGATAGAGTTCGCTTGTTATTTGCTCCTGGAAATTTGGTAGCTGGTATTGAAAATAATGGAGGTTTTTTACAAGATAAAAAATTAGGTTATTATGATGTGGAAAACTTAGTACATGTAGATAATTCGCTGAATACTGACCAGAAAATGAATACATTAGGTACTTTTGTGCAGTCGGAGTGGGATGTAAATCGATTTAAATTTTCAACAGGAGTAAGATTAGACCATTATCAGATTGAAGATAATACACATATAAGTGATAAAATTGTTGGAACTGTATTTAGTCCAAGGTTAAGTATTAAATATCAGGCATATGAGAATGTAATGCTTCGTGCAAGTTACTCTCATGGCTTTAGAGCTCCACAAATATTCGATGAAGATTTGCATATATTGGCATCGGCATCACGAAAAGTAATACATACCAACGCTCCTGAATTAAAGCAGGAAGATAGCAGGAGTTATATGTTATCACTAGATATTGATATTCCCTTAGGGAAGATGCAAAACGAATGGCTGCTTGAAGCTTTTTACACCAAATTAATTGATCCGTTTTTTAATAAGCCAAATGGCATAAATGCTAATGGAGAAGAAGTTTATGAGCGAATAAATGCCAATGATGGGGCTTTTGTTTCAGGTGTAAATTTTGAATGGAATTTAGCGCCAAAGCCTGGATTTATTTTAAAGGCAGGTTTTACTGCTCAGATTAGTGAGTATGAAAAAGCTCAAGAAATTACCGATGAAATTACTGAAAAGAAATTTATTAGAACCCCTAATTTGTATAGCTTTTTAACCGTTGATTACGATTTTCTTAAAAAGTTTTGCCTATCGCTATCAGCTAATTACACAGGTTCAATGCTAGTTCCGCATTTTGGACTTGAACCTTTAAGCGATCTTGAAAAAACAGGTGTTGTTGAACCTGAGAGAATAATGGAAGTATCTGAAATTCGTGCCGGAAATGTTATAACAGAAAATAGATTAGAGCATTCTGAACAATTTGTTGATTTGGGATTAAAGTTAATGTATGACATTAAATTAAATGGAACTACATTACAACTTAGTGGAGGTGTGAAAAATATATTAAACGATTATCAAAATAGCTTTGATAAAGGCCAATTTAGAGATCCTGGTTATGTATATGGTCCGGGTGCTCCACGAACTATTTATTTTGGACTTAAGTTTAGTAACTTTTAAATCAGTGAGACTATATTTTTTGAGTTGCAAACAATAAAAATAAAAGTCCCGAAAGCGAAGCGTATCGGGAACTTGGTTCTTATACCTCGCTGCTTGCAGCTAGGTAGTTTCTTCGAATATAGATTATTGAAATTTTATGTGCTAAATGTTTGGTTACTTAGCGTTTTATTAAATTGTTTGACTTATTCCCAAATTGAGCGATTCTCGCTCACGATTTAGTTCTTGTAAGTATTTCACTGCACTTTGTTTGTGAAACACTACAATCTCTACATCGGGGTTAACTCTAAGTAAAGCGCTTGTTCGCTATGCTCCAATCGCTCAACTTAGATTATTGTTGCTTTTTGTAAAATGGTGTTTTATTGGGTTTCGTTTCAGTTTTCTTGGCTATAAAAGTAAAGGGTTTGTTAATAGGACAAAGTACTAATGATAAAATGCGTGTTGAAATAAAAGAATTTTTAGAATCGAGACCTGAAATTAAGCAGGTTTTTAATTTGATAAGCATTCAGTTGGGTACACAAATTATGGTTGCTGTTAAAGTTAAAATGGCAACGATGGATTCTGTAGATCTCTTAATTTCTGGTATTAATACTTGTGAACTAGAGCTTAAAAAGGAACATCCTGCCATAAAGTGGGTGTTTTTTGAGCCCGACAATAGGGATTGATTTTGCAAATAACATAAATAAAGAGTATTGTCCTCTTAAAGCGTAATCACCTTATCTGCCATTTTTTGTAGTTCTACAATATCCATCATGGTACCAACAACACCTACTTCTATTTTGTCTGTTAAGTTAAAATGCTGTAAGCAGGTTTTACATACAATCAGCTTTACACCTTTTTTTTCGATAGCTTTGGTGACCTCAATAACCGGGGAATCTTTACAAATTAGTTTAACCCCGCTGTTGTAGAATGCGATGAAGCGGGGCATTTCAGTTTCTTCATTAATAAGCCTTAAATAGTTAGTCATAAGTTGAAGTCCAAGAGCTTCATCTCCGGTTCCCATTGCATTATGTGATATTTGGAGTAGTGTGTTTTTGAAGTTTTTCATAGTTGGCGAATGTAGTAAAAAAGTATTAAATATTTGTACGTGACAGATGTGGCATTATTATGATTGATTGTACAAACGAATGAAAATTTAAGCTTAGGTTCACTTGCTGAATGGCTATGCAGCAAAACATTGAGCTTATGTAAACTTACAGAAGGGTTATACAGAAAAACATTGGCTTTAGCGTTTAAGTATTTTGAGGCGCAAATTTATTTTTCTTACTTAAAACGCAAAAGGCTTTGCGCATTAGCGGGATATGCATGCTGTGTTCAAGATCTTTCCTGTTTTCCGATGCACTCTCAATTTGGTTTCGCTATTCTACCGTTCCAATGTAACTGCTTAGCGATGTCTCAAACGTATTGTTCAGCTTTTCTAGTTCGGCTATTTGGTCTATGTTGTTTTTGTTGGGTTGGTAGCGTAAACGGTTTTTTCTACTATATATTTGCTCTCGCCAAGGCCCAAAGTCGCAGAGAGAGGATGTTGGAGTTCGTCGTAGGTGTTTTGTATTTGGTGGTTTCGGCTGGTCCAAGTGTATAGTGATTTTCCGGCTACATTGGCAAAATTTCTACTGAAGTAAGCATTGAAGACAAAAACACCATATAACAAATGAACCTAAGCACTGAATGAAGAAGACAAGCTAACTATTTTCAAATTTATTGACGAAATGCTAAGCAAAACAAAATTCAAAGACTTCAGTTTTCGAAAATACAGCCATTTAAAATATCATTTTTATACAGCGATTATCGTGTGCTTTTCTTTGTTAGTATTGATTTTATAACATATTTATGTTGTTTAGTTTGCTTAATTATATATATATCTTGGGGCGATTTAAATTATCAGCTTTAAAGTGGTATTATCACTCAGTAGAGTTTGTTAATAGAATACTTAATCAAGAATGAAAAAATAAATATTATGAACAAACAAGATAAAAAATACGCAAATTATTTAAGTATTTTACACGAAGAACTTGTGCCTGCTATGGGGTGTACTGAACCAATTGCTATTGCTTATGCTGCGGCAATGGCGAGGAAAGTTTTAGGTGAATTGCCTGAACGCGTCGAAATAGAAGCTAGCGATAATATTATTAAAAATGTAAAAAGTGTAGTTGTTCCAAATACCGGAAATTTAAAGGGAATTAAAGCTGCAGCTGTTGCAGGAATTGTAGCCGGCGATGCCGATAAAATTCTTGAAGTTATTTCAAAGGTAGATGATGCAGGTAAAAAGGCAATTGCCGAATTTATAGAAACAAAAGAAGTTAATATATATCCATCGAAAAGCGATTTAATATTTGATATAGTTGTAAATGTATTTAGTGGAGAATTGAGTGCATCGGTTCAAATTTCAAATTACCATACCAATATTGTAAGTATTACAAAAAATGGTGAAATTGTTTTAAGCAATATTACTTGTGATGAAGAAGTAAATATTTTGCAAAAAACAGATCGCTCAATAATGACGGTCAAAGATATTATTGATTTTGCAGATTCTGTTGAAATAGACGAAGTGAAAGCTGTTTTGCAACGTCAAATTGATTATAATATGGCCATAGCTGAGGAAGGAATTAAAGACGATTGGGGAGCAAATATAGGATCGGTTTTATTAAAAACTTATGGTAATGACGTGAAAATTCGCGCAAAAGCAATGGCTGCAGCTGGTTCTGATGCCAGAATGAGTGGTTGCGAACTACCGGTTGTTATAGTATCAGGTAGTGGTAATCAGGGGCTTACTGCATCGGTACCTGTTATTGAATTTGCAAAGGAACTTAAAGTTGATCAAGAGGCTTTATATAGAGCTTTAATTGTATCGAATTTGGTTACTATTCATCAAAAAACAGGCATAGGACGATTGTCGGCATACTGTGGTGCTATATCGGCAGGAGTAGGAGCAGGAGCAGGAATAGCTTGGTTGCACGGAGGTAAGTTTGAAGAAATTGCTCATACTATTGTGAATGCTCTTGCTATTGTTTCGGGTATTATTTGCGATGGTGCAAAACCATCATGTGCAGGTAAAATTGCATCGGCTGTTGATGCCGGGATATTAGGTTTCTATATGTATGAAAATGGGCAGCAGTTTTATGGTGGCGATGGTATTATTCAGAAAGGTGTTGAAAATACTATAAAAAATGTTGGAAGATTAGGTAGTATTGGTATGCGTGAAACTGATAAAGAAATTATCAAAATAATGCTTGATAGATAAAACCAATTGTGTTTCAGTAATTTTAAGTGGGTGGATTTTTTGACCTTGATGGTACTTAAAAAAATATCCACCCCGTATTCTAAAAATATTTTAGCTTCTACTTGTTTTAGCCTTATAATGCGGAGAGTAAACTGGAGTAACTAAAGTTGGGAAAAACTAAGAATGACGAAGGGAAAACGGAAAATGAAAGTTCATTCTTTGCGATGTTTGCGTTTTTATCTTTGCGGGCTTGCGTGGAATTTTAATGTTTAAAAGTTTTAGGATTATTAAGCAAAGTTACTAATGCTTTAAAAACCGTTGTTTCTCCAAATAGCTCAAACTTCTCCACAACCATTCCATAGGACCAAAACGAAAATAAGTAAGCCAAATTGGACTCGCAATTAGTTGGAATATCCATATAGCAAGCACTAAATAATACAATTCAAATCTTTCCCATTCTCCGTATTGTTTGAATCCTACAAAAATTATACTTGCTATTAACGAATGCATCAGGTAATTGCTTAGAGCCATTCTCCCCACTGCAGCTAAAGCTTTTTTTAAGAAAAGGAGGATTCCAGATTTGCAAAATAGCATAATAAGTCCAATGTGACCTACCATGGTTGCAATTCTACCCATGTCGTAGGTTCGCATAAGTTCATAATATTTTATTAGGCTAAAGTCGCTATTAATATAGGCCATGGTCTCAAAATAATTAATAGGAATCCCAATTCCATATCCAATCAGAATCATTGTAAAATAAAAGGCAAGCGATTTTTTTGCATGTAATATTTTGAGTTTAAAAAGGGCAATTCCTAAGAGCATCATGCTTAAAATATCAATGTAATTGTGACGGTAATGATATTCTGATTCAAAAAATTTAGCATATGCTTTATTTTCATTAAATGCACTTGTATAGCCACTTTGGTATTTTTTTATTCTGGATTGGAGAATAGCATCGTTTGGTTTCATGATTGCATATTTTTCAAGCCAGTTATAGTATCCAATCATGGTATCGTACGGAAGTATTTCTCCTTTGCTAATTAAAACATTGCCTTCGAAATATTGGGACTGCTGTACTTTGGCTGTTTTTGTATCTTGGAAATTCAAAACTACGCCCAACATAATTATGCTTAAAGAAATTCCTATAAGTTTTATGGGACTTAGTCTTCTAAAGGGAAATAACAATAGGCCAATCATACCATACGAAAACAGTATGTCTCCCGGCCATAGGAATACATAGGCATGTAGCATCCCAAACAAAACCAATAGTATTAATCGGCGAAACCATACCTCCAATAAATCAAAACGATTGCCTTCCTCTTCCTTATTATTTACAAACAAAACAATTCCGGCACCAAATAGTAGAGAAAATATGCCACGCATGGTTCCTTCAAAAAATATACTATTGATGATAAATACCCTAAGGTTCCAACCTTCATGTCCTCCGGCTAGTGAAGGATCAAAATAGGAGGGATCTGGTAATCCCATACCTACGATATTGATTAGCAAGATGCCAAGAAGTGCTATTCCACGCAGTGTATCAATTGAAGAGATTCTGTTTTTATCACTTAGCGGTTGTAAATTTTTCATCAGATATAGCTTGTCAAATTTAACAGTACTTCTTATTCTTTCATCTTGAATTGTAAATTAACGAATAAAAAAGAATTACAAGCTATAAATTTAATCAACAAATATTTAAAATATTTTACAAAGATTACAGTTGTATTGTCTTATATTCTTATCAATTGATGTAAAATCCTGTTTCTTGTTGCGAGTAAAAGTAATTATATTTTTAGCTGCATTCACAGTGAAATAAAACCCAACGGTAATACTATGAAAAGTACTGTATTAGTGACTTGTAAAGTTTTAGTAACCTTCATAGCAAATCAATTTCCAATATTGTGTGATAACTGGTCTGTATTTTGGGATATTCGGGACAATTAACAATGTGTAAGAGTACTGAACAATTTAGTATATGTGCAAAACCCAAGGTAAAAATACCGAAACCCTTGAAGATGATTGTTTTGAGGTTTATAGATATTAGAATTTATTTCTAATTTTGTTAGCTGGATCACCGACTTTCAGTTGGTAAATGTAGGAGGTCATTTCTTTTACTATTACCGGGGAGATGGCGGAGGTGCGGTAAGAATTGTTAAATGGAGTTTAGATTTGTACCGCCTGCTTCCAGCAGGTGACACACACACCATTTAATTAACCGGCAATGATGCCAGAGATCCAACTTGTAGCGTCGACTTCTAGTGGGTAAAAAGCAGAGATTTAATTTTGTGTGATTTGTAAAATAAGATTTATAGAGTAAAAAAAATTAAGATGATGTCATAAGGTTTTATAAATTTGCATCATAAACGATAAACTATGTCAGACGATAAAAAGATTATATTTTCGATGGTTGGATTGAGCAAAACCTTTCCACCACAAAAAAAAGTACTGAATAATATTTACCTTTCATTTTTTTACGGTGCCAAAATTGGTATTATTGGATTAAATGGTTCAGGTAAGTCAACACTATTAAAGATTATTGCTGGAGTTGAAAAAAGTTTTCAGGGCGAAGTGGTTTTCTCACCAGGTTACTCAGTGGGTTTATTGGAACAGGAACCCGACTTAGACAATTCAAAAACGGTTCGCGAAATTGTTGAAGAAGGAACTGCAGAGGTGGTTGCCTTGCTAAAAGAATACGAAGAGCTGAATCTAAAGTTCGCAGAACCCATGTCTGATGATGAAATGAATAAACTCATTGAACGTCAAGGGGTATTGACAGATTTGTTAGATCAGCATAATGCCTGGGAATTAGACAGTAAATTGGAACGAGCCATGGATGCCTTACGTTGTCCACCTGCCGATTGGAAAATTGAAAACCTATCGGGAGGAGAGCGTCGTCGTGTGGCACTTTGCCGATTGTTATTACAAGAACCTGATATTTTATTGCTCGATGAGCCTACCAACCACTTGGATGCAGAATCCATTCAATGGTTAGAGATGCATTTGCAGCAATACAAAGGAACTGTAATTGCAATAACTCACGATAGATACTTTTTAGATAATGTGGCTGGTTGGATTTTGGAATTAGATCGTGGCGAAGGAATTCCTTGGAAAGGAAATTACACTTCATGGTTAGAGCAAAAAACAAAAAAATTGGCTCAGGAAGAGAAAACAGAAAGCAAACGAAGAAAAACCCTGGAGCGTGAATTGGAATGGGTGCGTATGGCTCCAAAAGCTCGTCATGCCAAATCGAAAGCACGTTTGGGAGCCTACGATAAATTGTTGAATGAGGATACTCAGGACAAAGAAACCAAATTGGAGATATTTATTCCCAATGGACCGCGTTTGGGTGGAAAAGTTATTGAAGCCCATAAGGTAGCCAAAGCTTTTGATGAAAAATTGTTGTTTGATAATTTAGAATTCATATTGCCTCCAAATGGAATTGTTGGAATTATTGGTCCCAATGGGGCAGGTAAAACTACCTTGTTCCGTATGATTATGGGCTTAGAAAAAGCTGATTCTGGAACTTTCTCAGTAGGCGAAACGGTGAAGATTGGTTATGTAGATCAGTCACATGCAGATATCGATCCGGAAAAATCGATCTATCAAATAATTTCTGACGATTCAGAAGAGGTTCGTGTGGGTGGAAAATTGATTAATGCCCGAGCCTATTTGTCACGTTTTAATTTTAGTGGTGGCGATCAAGGGAAAAAAGCGGGAGTGTTATCGGGTGGTGAACGAAACCGCTTGCATTTAGCAATGACATTAAAATCGGAAGCCAATGTGTTGTTGCTCGATGAACCCAGTAACGATATTGATGTAAATACTCTGCGTGCACTTGAAGAAGGTCTGGAGAATTTCGCAGGATGTGCTGTAGTAATTTCTCACGACCGTTGGTTTTTAGACAGAATTGCCACACATATTTTAGCTTTTGAAGGAAACTCGCAAGTATATTATTTTGAAGGTTCTTACTCAGAATATGAGGAGAATCGTAAAAAACGCTTGGGTGACGAAGGTCCAAAACGTATTCGTTATAGAAAGTTGACTAAGGATTAGTAAAAAAAAGATTCTAAACGAGTAGCGTAAATAATTTAAGAAAATAGGCATGGCTTAATCTTTTGATAAGCTGTGCTTTGTATTCTGTTTTGTACTTGGAATAAATTACTTTTTATCAATATGATAATTAGTGTATGCGCCGCACGAAAAAAGAGTCCAATTTATTCCATAGCACCCACCAATGATATTAAAAAATAATTATTCAATTTATCCGCTATTGTACCTAAAATACTTACCTTAGTGGTATGAAATTCAAAGAGTATTATCTGCAATTTCCGGAAGAAGAACTATGCATTAAGATATTAAAAACCTTAAGAGAACAAAAAGGTTTACTATGCAAAAAATGCGGAAACCAAACTCATTACTGGAAAAAGGATAAGAAAAAATTTGAATGTAAACGATGTAAGTTCAGAACATCGTTAAAAACAGGTACTGTTATGGAAAACAGCAATCTGCCTTTAAGATATTGGTTAGCTACCATATCTTATTTAAATACTACAAAAAAAAATATTTCGGCTTTGAATCTTCAGCAGGAATTTGGACATAAACGCTACGAACCTATTTGGTTGATGCTAAAAAAAATAAAAAGTATGCCTGAAACAGATTTTCTTAACATAAAAAATAATTAAAATGACAGTATCGGAAAGAAACAATGGTTTTGGTCGTGGCAAAGGACAAGGAAGCGGTGGAGGAAGAGGCAGAAATGATGGGGGTGGGTATAGTGTTGGTGGAAATTGCATATGCGCAAAATGTGCTGCAAAAATTCCTCATCAACAAGGGGTTAAATGTACTACCAAAAAATGTCCAAACTGTGGGCATACCATGATAAGAGAAGAACTTTTAAATGAAAAACGCCACAAAGAGTAATTTTAAACATTACTAAAATGAACCAGATTGTGCAATACATACCATTGATTTGGAAATCTTTTAAAATGTAAAAAAAATGAAAATCAATCACATAGCATTGAATATTGAAAACAAGGACGAAATCACCAATTTTTATCAAAACATCCTTTGTTTTAAATTTGAATATGACTTTGATATGCCGTTTAGCCTGTCGTCTGATATTTTTGGTATAGAAAACAGCACCAAAGTGTATTTAGTAAAAAAAGAAAATACTATTCTCGAATTGTTTATGCATTCGGTAAAATCCAATATTGGATATGCACATATTTGTTTGGATGTTGATAACAGGGAAAACACAGCTGTAAAATGCAATGAGGAAGGATATCCGGTAATAAGAATCGAGCGAAATGATAAAACAGATCTTCTTTTTATTAAAGATAAAAACGGAAATATTTTTGAACTTAAAGACAAAAGCTAATGAACACTTATACATAATTTTACAAGATGATAAGAAAGAGTTAAATTATTTAATAAATACTTAATTTAGTAGAGTCTAAGCAAACATTGATAAAATTTATTCTTGAGAGTGTTGAAAATAAATTCTAATTTTAAATATACGGTAGATGGACAAGTTGGAAATACTGAAACAAGAAGTTTTAAATTGTAAGAAATGTGACTTATATAAAGAACGGAAAAATACTGTTTTCGGTGATGGAAATACCAATGCTGATATCATGTTAATTAGTGAGAGATCTGGGTATTACGAAGACTTAAAAAGCATTACTTTTATAGGAAAACAAGGACAATTATTGAATAAAATATTAGGAGCAAGTGGTTTCAATAGAAAAGAACATGTATTTATTACAAATATTGTAAAATGCAGACCCACCAATAATCGGGATCCATTTTTGGAAGAAAGAGAAGCCTGTTTACCTTATCTGCATCAACAAATAGAAATAATTGATAGATACCGCGAACTTGTTAATCCTGATCATTTTGCGGAACATTATTAAATCCTTATCAATACGAAATAATATTACTAATATGTATAAACATCTTTTTGGTCCGGTGCCTTCGCGACGACTAGGTATGTCGCTGGGGATAGATTTAATTCCCAAAAAAGTTTGCTCACTAAACTGCGTTTATTGCGAAGTAGGTAAAACCACAAAACTAACTACTGAGAGGCTGGAATATGTAAAATATAATTCGGTGATTACTGAACTGAAAAAGTTTATGAGTACTAGCCCTAAAGTTGACTATATTACCTTTTCTGGTTCGGGGGAACCTACCTTAAATGTTAATATTGGAAAAGTATTGGCATTTATTAAAAAGGAATATCCTAAAATAAAAACTGCTGTGTTAACCAATGGTACGCTTTTCTATGATAAAAAATTAAGAACCGAATTACTGCTGGCTGATGTTATTTTGCCTTCGTTAGATGCTGCCAGTCAAACCATATTTAATAAGATTGACAGACCGTATGAAAGCCTTAGTATTGATAAATACATTCAAGGATTAATTGATTTAAGAAAGGAATACAAGGGGAAAATTTGGTTGGAAATACTCTTGTTGAAAGGATATAATGACTCGAATAAAGAATTAAACATGCTAAAAGATGCCATTTTAAAAATAGAGCCAGATAGCATTCAGCTAAATACTTTAGATCGCCCAGGTACAGTGCAAGGTTTAATTCCTTTAACATCTGATGAAATGAATAAAATTATTGATTATTGGAATTTACCAAATATTGAAATTATTGCCAGTCCGCCTACACGTACAAATATTGAATCGTATAAAGGCAACATTGAAACAGCAATACTTGAAACGATTGCTCGAAGACCCTGCACTTTGGATGATTTACACAACTTTTTGGGTATTCATGTGAACGAAATAAATAAATATTTAGGTACTTTAGAAGTTAAAGGAAAAATAGAAACCGTTAACTTTGGCAGGGGTGTTTTTTACGAATTAATGCATAAATAAAAGAAAATTGATATTTATGAAAATTACAGAAGAAATTAAAGAGTTTTTTAAATCGATTCCAATAATGGCTTTTTCCACAGTAAATAATGAAGGAATTCCTAATGTTGTGATTATTGGCTCAAAAAAAATAGTAAACGATGATACTATTTGGGTAATTGATACATTTTTTAATAAAACCAAAGAAAATATTTTACAAAATAACAAGGTGTCCATTGCTTTGTGGCAAGGCTTAAAAGGCTATCAAATAAAGGGCTCGTCAATTTATCATTCTAATGGAAAAACTTTTGACGATGCTAAAAATTGGATACTGCAATTAAAACCTCAAAAAATTGTAAAAGGTGTGGTCGAGATTAAAGTTTCTGTAATATTTTCAATAACTCCTTCATACGAAGAAGCAGGTAAAAAGGTAGCTTCCAATAGTTAGCTTATAATTAGAAGTAAAAAACGGATTAAAAAACTCACAATCAAATATTATGAATGAATTAGAAAGAATAATTAGCAGTATGGATTTTGAATATTTTGGTTCAGGGCAACACAAAATAAATATTGAATCCTTTTTTAATAAAAAAAATGCTGTTTTTTTAGATGTTAGAGCAAAAGAAGAAGTTGAAACAATGAAACTACAATTGAAGCATCATCATCTGGTTACCGAGATACCGCTTCATGAATTACCCTCAAGAATAAATGAATTGCCTAAGAATATATTTGTTGGAGTTTTTTGCTCGAGTGGAGTAAGAAGTACCATGGCTTTTGCTTATTTAAAAAGCAAAGGATATGAAAATGTTAAAATAATTGAAGGTGGCTATCATGAGCTAATGGATGTGCTTTTACCGGGTAAATTATTTAAACATCTTAATAAATAAAAAATGAATAGTTGGTTGTTAGCATTGGTTATTTTAATAATTGCTGCAATTATGACCATGTCGGGTAGGGGTGGCGGTAATTTTTATGTATTAGCTCTTGCACTGGCAGGATTTAGTATGCATGAAGCCGCTACAACAGGACAATTTATTTTGGTCTTATCCTCATTATTTGCAACAATATTTTTTGGTAAAAATAAAGTAGTTAGTTGGCAATTGGTGCTAATTATTGGAATTATGACAGGTGTTTCGGCATTTTTTGGTGGGTTTTTATCTGACATTTTTAATGATAAAATATTAAAAGTGGTGTTTGCTGTCTTTATTTCATTGGCTGCCTTTTTAATGCTAAAACCTTTAGGGAAAGAAGTGAAGTCAGAAAACAGGTTTATTTTAAAAATATCATCAAATAATGAAATTTACTATTTAAATGTGCTTTATGTAGTACCTGTTGTGTTATTTACAGGCTTTGTTTCTGGAATGGTTGGTATTTCGGGCGGGTCTTTTCTAGTTCCTTTAATGGTGTTGTTTATTAGAGTGCCTATGAAAATTGCGGTAGGAACATCAACCACTTTGGTTATGATTACAGCATTATCAGGTTTTTTAGGGCATTTGAGTTCAGGTCATTTTGATATAAAATTAGCTATTCCTTTGGCAATTGGAGGCATTATTGGAGCCATTATAGGAACAAAACTAACGTTAAAAACTAAACCAAAATTTCTTAAAATAATTTTTGCAAGTACATCACTTATTGCCGCATTAATAATGATATATATAGCTTTTTGTTAATAAAAAACGACCACCAAGTGGATGAAAATATAAAGTCGAATAATAGAATTTATATAATAATTAATCTTTTGGTAAATCTATTATTTCCATTAGTAACTTCTATTATATAAATCCCTTTTTCCATATCCGAAGTGTTTATTAAAAATTCATTATTTAATGAGAGCAGACCTGTTTGTATTTTAATTACGGATCCCATTAGGGTTCGAATTCTCACTATTATATCTTTGTTTTTACTTTGAGGTATTTTAATATTCATCCAATTGTGTGCAGGATTTGGATAAATTTCAAGATTGTTAACTTGTTGTGATTCTTTTACTCCAACAGATATTGATACTATTTTTAAATATTCATTTTCGAATCCACAAACAGAATTTAGTGCCTTTAAGCGAATGTAATAATTGCCCGATTCAAAATATTCATGCATGGGTGCTTCTAAGGTGCTTGTGGTTCCATCATCAAAATCCCAAATGTAAGAGTCGGCATAAATGGAATGATTTTTTGTAGTAATGATATTTTCATTTTGTTCAAATGTAAAATATGAAGTGGGTTGTCTGTGTATATATGCAATTATAGGGTTTTTTTTACTTTCACATATTTCATTGCTATATGAGGCGTAGTAGGTTTTGGAAATTGAAAGTTCAGGTGTTGTAAAAGTGTTTCCAACAAGAAAAGGATCAGTATCATCAATAGACTCGTACCAGTTTACTTGATTTGTGCCATTAATAGTAAAAGTAAAACTTGTTTTTATGCAGCTTGAATCAGCCAATGACAATGGAGGCGATATTGTTTGGTAAAGTTCAATTGTTTCAGTTTTTGTATCAATACCAAAATAACTATAAACGGTTAATGTTATGTTGTAAACTCCTGGTTCATTGTAATAATAGTCAACGTAATTTAAATTTGAAAAATCGCCATTTCCAAAATCCCATAAAATACTATCAAAATAATTAAGTGTAAGGTTGTAAAATTGCACATGGCCTGAACAATCTGATAAGATATTGTATTTATAATCAGCATTAATGGTTTGATTGTTACTTATTCCAGGGGAACCCCCAATCAATGGGCTTGATCGCCAATTTTCAGCTAGCGAATTATCAAATGTTTCATCTCTTAATTCAAGTGTATAACCATTTCCATCACACAGTGTAGGCCAGGGTAATTCATCGTTATAATTTACGGCATTTATTACTTGCATTTGTGGACTGATAATTCGCACAATGTCAGATTTGTTAGATAACTTAAAGTTTAAATCCCCAGTTCTGTTTGAAATATTTGAATAGATATTGCTAAATAAGGTATCGTTCTGATGAACCACAAAATATGATTTTGGATGCAAGATAATGCCATCTATAAATGAAAAAGTATTATCATTTTTGCTATCCATTATACTCCATCCGGATAAATTTATTGATGAATCAGTTGAATTGTAGATTTCAACCCAATCGCCCGAATTAAGAGTGTCCGATGAATTATAGTTTATTTCATTAATTATTATTGACTGACTATCAGAGAGTGTATACGAAAACGATGCACCCATATCGGCAAGGGTTCCATCTTCATCTAAGGGTGATAATGGATCTCCAGCATCTATGCAAGGAGAGAGTGAGCTTAATTCAAAATTAAAAGCAATTTCGTCAACAAATTCTGGGCTGCTGAAAAAATTACCAATTCCGGTTAATTGTTCTGTATTTGATAAGGAATAATTAATAATAATTGATGAATATTCATCAACGTAATGAGAACTTGAACGTGAATTTGCAAAAATGCAGTTTGATATTATGGCAGAACCACCACCATCGCCATAGTTTTTCACAAAACAAGCCACGGCAATATCATTTTCATAAAAGGTATTGTTCGAAATGGTTCCAAAGGAGTAATAATCTTTAATTCCGACTCCCTGTCCGCAATACGAAATAATATTGTTTTTGATTATTGCAGTTGAAGCTTGTCCGATAGATATTCCCTTATCAATACAATTAGTTATAGTATTTCCTTCAATTAATATATTTTTCGCATCTTCTCCTAAATCAATTCCATCGCTATTATATCCAGTAAAACCACTTATTATATTGTTACGAATAATTCCACCTGATAAATTGTCGTAATCAATAGCATCTGCATCATAGGATCCATTGCCAATTAATTTTGAATTTTCAACCAAAGCCGAATCAGCATACTTTATATTAATTAAATCACTTGCAACCGATGAGTGAAAAAAACTGTTATGTATTTCAATTTTACCATATTCAGAATAAAAGGGTTGCTTTTCACCATTAATGGTTAACCCATTTATCAGTAAATTAGTATTATATGATGATAGCGTTGAGAAATGTTTTTTAAGATCGGAACCACATGTGCCATTAATTAATTGCACATGATTTAATATTGACTTACCTGTTCCGGAATCAAAACATAAACCACCCCAGTTTTTTGTATTAATAAACGAGCTTTCTTTAATTATAATTGGATTAGTTGCACTTCCATTAAGTTCGAGTGTTCCAAAAATAAAAATATTGCTTTTTTCAAACATTTTTATGGTTACCCCAGCTTCCACTATTAATTTTGCATTTGCTTGAATGGTAATGTCTCCAGATGAAAAGTAAGGAGAATTTTCTTGAGTTAATTCATAATTAGATGTTATGACCGAAGGAATATAGTTTTGATTATCTGGTTCAAAAACTGCAATTAAGGTATCGATTCCAATTTCAATACGGTTGATGATTTGGTTGGTGTCATTTGTGTTTTTCCAAAAGGCAAATTTATATCCGGGTTTTGCACTTGCCTGTATATCGGTTGAAATTCCAGTAAAGTATTCGCCTGTATTTATCGAGTCAGTTATAAAATGGTCATAAACATAAATATTTCCTTTTTGTATAGGTTCTACCTCAAAAGTAATACTATCCATTTCTGAAAGGTTAAAAAAGCTTGTGAGGTGTTGTTTTTGGTATGAGGGTCTGTTTTCAGCAAAAGTTTTCATAATTTCCACATTGGTTTCCCATTGTTCCATGGTTTCAAGTGGATCGCCGTAATGTGGATGAGTGAAATTTTTCCATCGCTCAATATGATAAGGCATTTCAGTTGCTATGCGATTTTTATTTTTTTCGATAATGTTTAATGCAGCTTTTGAGCTGTAAATGGTATTAAGCTGCGCTGTAAATTTATTTATAAACTGATTTTTAAAATCATCATTCTTTAATAAATATTTAAACAATTTGGCAATTCCAATATTAGAAGTTGCATCAATTAGGCCATTGAAATTATAATGGGCATTATAATTATAGCTATCCCAATTCATTCCATATGAAACATCGGTATCCAATAAAATCCATCGCCACTTTTTGCCCATTTTATTTTCCTTCCAAAACAGCATGTTGGTATTTAGCCAATCTATATTTGCAATATATATTTCAAAAATCATGTAGTCGATAAAGGAGTTTATGTCAAGTAATGAGGCTACATAATTATAATTTGCAGGAAATATCATTGAATTTTCTTCAGAATAAATGAAATCCAAAAGTGTATTGTAGTGATAGCTTGATCCTTCTTCAACCACTGGGGTATTACTCCATCGATATTCTAAAATATCTGTATAGTCAGGATTTACCTGATGGTGCATTATTAAATAATCGAGATTGTTTTTTTCTCTAATATTATATATTCCCCAGTAAGCTCCATTTAAATATAATTTTGACGGTTGATAGGCTTGGCAATCAATATCAGTTTTATTAATTGTAAGATCATGTACGGTGCCATCGCGCATCATTGTATAAAAAGCATCGGGTGTCCCCGATGTTCTTAAGTATAAATCTTTGAATTGCGTATTTTCTCTTGTTGAAAAGAATTTATAATCTAAATAATCGGCATTATATTTACTTTTTGCACTTACCGTAAAAGGTTTTTGAGGACCCGCAGACGAAGCTTGTCCAGATAGTCTTATGTCGGTTAGTTGAGAGATTTTTTGCTCATTATCATTCTCAAAATATTCAAAATTTGCTGGTATTTCAAATCCTCGTAATGAGTTGGTGTATATGCCAGTATTGTCATCCCAAAGGGTGTTTGGAAATGCGCTTAAAGCAATGGTAGGTAAATTATTAGTATGCTCGTTAAAAATGTATGAATTGGTTTTTATTAAGCTTGGAAAATGATCAGTTTCAAAAACTTTTGCCCGAATTATTACCGTTGTATCAATTAGTAGCGGTTCAGAATAAATGTTTGAGGAACTGTTTGGATTTGTGCAATCTGTTGTATAATGAATTACTGCATTTGGTTTATCGGTTGATAAGGTTACAATTTGCTGATTGTAAAAAAAACCTCCATTCGTGGAGAATTGAACTTCTGATGTGTATTTTGGTTTTGAAATTGGATCAAATATATTGGAATATGCTGGCGTTGGTTCAGCAAAATAAAACCAGTTTCCAGTTGCATCGGGTTTTCTTCCATAGGGAATATCATTGAATTGCTGCCCATAATTAACAGAATCAATTATTTCTCCCTCAGTATTTGCAATGGATATTTGTTCGCCAGATTTTGAAAGTTTAAAATTAGTATGTATTCCAAAATTATCAATTTCATTAAAACCATCAGCCCAAATAATAATAAAACTATTTGAATCAATTATTATAGAATTTGAAATTTGAAATTTAGTAGGATTTGATAAGTCGTCACTTAAAAAATATCCATTTAAATCGATGGGTGTATTACTTGTATTGTATAATTCTATCCAATCAGAAAATGCATCGTTTCCGGTTAGCTTGTGAATGGTTGTTGCATTTGACGCTAAGAATTCATTTATAACTATTTGTGAATGTGATGAATTTATTACAGAAATAAATAGTATGATGCTAATTAGTAATGCTTTTGTTTTCATTGCGAAATGATTGTTGTGTATGAAATAAGACACATTTAACACATTTTACCCTATATTAAAAATTAAATATAACTCATAATGTTATGTAAAAAAAATACTGTTAATTTTGGGCTCAAATTAATTTTGCATATGAAATAGCCATAAGCAATTAATTAAAATACATAAGTTACCGAAATACAAAGTATTAATCAAAGTTTATACACGTGAAAATTTATTTAAAAAGAGATGTAATTGTTTTTTTAGTCATTTTTACTCTTTTAAGCATCCCGTTTTTATTCACGAATCTTGATATTGCACTTCAAAAGCCATATTTCACTGATGGTGAATGGTTTTTGATGAACCTCCCTTTTTGGGATTTTATTTATAAATACGGAATATTTTTGGGCTATTTTGTTGCCGTTGTTGCTCTGGTAGTGGTTTCTGTTTCTTATTGGAGCAAGAAATTATTCATATGGCGAAAAGCCGCTTATTTTATGCTTTTTGTTATGTTGGTTGGTCCTGGTGTTTTGGTTAACGGAACCTTTAAAGACCATTGGGGAAGACCTCGTCCACGTGAGATAAAAGAGTTTGGCGGAAAAGAAAACTTTCATGTAGTTTGGGAAAAAGGCGATACTAAAGGCAAGTCATTTCCTTGTGGACACGCTTCCATGGGATTTTATTTAGCCATTCCTTTTCTTTTTTTAAGAAAGCGATATAAAAAATGGGCTTGGATTTTTTTTATTACTGGAACCCTTTACGGATTATTGGTGGGCTACGCTCGAATGATAGCCGGAGGTCATTTTGCCAGTGATGTTTTGTGGTCGGCAGGTATGGTTTGGCTTACAGGAATATTGGGCTATTATTTGCTTAAAGTTTATAAAGAACCTTCTTTGTCAGATTTTAGTGACGCCAAACAAAAACGAAAAGGAAAAATTGTTGCATTAATAATGGGTTTATTTTTACCCATTTTAACCATAGGCTTATTGTTGGCAACTCCCTATATTTCGAAAAAAGAGTTTACAAAAACAAGGGAGGAATTGGATGAAATACATTTAAAAACACTGAATGCTCAGTTTGATGAAGGTGTTATAAGTGTTGGTTTTGGAAATGATTTTAAAGTAAATTATGCAGTAAATGCTTTTGGATTCCCAAATAGTAAAATTCGCTGGCAATGGGAGGCTTCAGAAAATTCAAAATATTGGTTAGAGAATATGGGTTGGTTTACCGAAATTAGAAATGAGGTAGATATTACATATCCCATTCAAGCAAGCTGGGAAAATGTATTGAATGTAGAGGAAGGTGATGTCTTTGTTAATCTTCAGAATGATACTTTGCAAAAGAATCTTATAATAAAATTGAATAGAGGACAAGTTGAAATATTTGCTCATAATTCAAAATTTGCATTGAAACATAATTTAGATCAAATTATTAATGAGGATGATCTTGTTTATGGAATTGATAGTTCATCTAATGTAATACTTGATATAGAAATTGGAGAAGGAACTATTGTAATAAAAAAATAGCATGAATAAAAGTAAACTACTTCTAAAAGAAAATCCAAGCCTAAAAGATTTTCAGAAATATGTTACAGAGTTAGAAGAGGCAAGAGGATTCAGCAAGCAAACGGTTTTGCAAAAATGCCTGATGCTAGGTGAGGAAGTTGGAGAGTTATTCAAAGCCATTCGCAAAAGTGAAAACATAAGTGTCGATCAAAAGTCGGTGATTGGCTCCATTGATGAGGAATTGGCTGATATTTTTATTTACCTCTGTGCAATTGCCAACAGGCATAATATTGATTTGGAAGAAGCTTTTCGCAATAAAGAGGAGATTAATAAAACCCGCAAGTGGGTGATTAAAAACCAATAGGGTTTATCACAAATTACACCTTAAAACCAATAATTAAAATATCGTCCATCTGATGTGTTTTACCGTCAGGATGATTCATCCAATCTTTAATAGTAGTATTTAATATTCTATGCTGCTCGGCAAAAGTTTTAGTGTGAATATCAACCAGTAGCTCACGCATATTTTTACGCATAAATTTTCGTTCTCTAGGACCACCAATTTGATCTTGAAAACCATCGGAGTACATATAAATACAATCGTCCTTTAGTAACTGAATTTTTGTGGCTGTGAAATCACTCATTTTAATATGATATCCAACAGGCATGCGGTCGGCTTTAAGTTCAGAGGCTTCGCTATTTCTAATAATAATTGCAGAGTTATAGGCTCCTGCAAAATTCATTTCTAAAGTATCAATATTAATAACGCAAATTGCCATGTCCATGCCATCTTTTGAGCTTCCGGCATAATCGCCTTGTTTTAATGACGAAATTACATTTTGCCGCATCTGCCCAAGAATAATATCGGGAGCATCTATTTTTTGTTCTTTAACTATTTTATTTAAAAAACTCACGCCCAGCATACTCATAAATGCTCCAGGCACACCGTGTCCTGTGCAATCGGCGGCTGTTACTATTAGTTGCCTATCAAGCCGCTCAATCCAATAGTAGTCGCCACTAACAATATGGCAGGGTTTGAAAAGTATAAACGCATCATCGGTATTTTGTTGTAAATTTTCAATACCGGGTAAAATTGCACGTTGAATACGTTCGGCATAATTTATACTGCCGGTTATTTCTTCTTTCTGACTTTGAATTTCATCCTTTTGTGCAACCACCTCTGCTGTACGTTCTTTCACTACTTTTTCAAGATGTGCTTTTTCTTTTAGTAATTTTTTCTCGCGCCAGCGAATAAAAAGGTATAAAGCAACAATAAGAAACAGTATAATTATGGTTAAAAACCACAGTGTTTTCCAAAACGGAGCTTGAATAACAAAATTATAAACTACGGGTTGCGACCAATTAATTCCATCGGCACTGGCTATTACTGAAAAGCTATATTTACTATTGGTTAAGCCGGGATAGGTTACTGATGTGTTTGCTGTTGCAGGCGACCATTCTTTTTCATGCGGTGCAAGTTTGTATTTAAATATTACCTTTTCAGGATTTTTAAAATGAATACCCACATAGTCGAAAGTTACATGGTTTTGATGGTGGGGCAGCGAAAGTTTATTTGGATACGCATTCCATGCATCTGTATGAAAACCTTGAGCCTCCCAGTTTACATTTTCAAAAGATAGTCTTATGCCAGTTAAATGAACAGTGGGTGTTTTTGTAAGGGTATCTTCCATTTCGGGACGATAGCTGGTTAAGCCATTAACCGTTCCAAACCATATATGTTTTTGTTCATCGCTACAAATGGCATTGTAGTTGGTTTCGCTCCAAATAAAACCATTGGATTTATCATACTGTCTCACATTTTTTACTTTTTTTACATCGGTATCAAAAGTAAGTTTATTAAACCCATGGTTAGTGCCAACCATAAGGGTTGAGTCGTTATAAAACAGTAAGGAATTTATTGCCTTTGAATTTAATATAGCCTGCGTAAATGGAGTAATTGTATCGGTAGTTGGGTTGTAATTATAAATTCCATTATTTGTTCCTATCCAAATCACATTATTTTTATCGGCCGCTAAGGTATGAATGCTTAAATCAAACAAGCCTTCCTGCTCGTCAAAGTCGCGATATTCACTGGTTTTTGCTCGAAAACGCGCCAATCCGCCAAGAGTTCCCATCCAAATATTGTTAGCCTTGTCAGATATTACCGTTTGCACCTCGGGATTAATTAATCCTTGTTCCTCTGAGATGGTGTGTATTTGTTGTCCAGCAATTTCATTAAAACCTAAATCGGAGCCTACATAAATAGAACCATTGGGTGCATTGTACACACAGTTAATGTTGTTGTCGAGTAAGCCTTTGGCAGTAGTAAGGTAGTTGAATTGGTCATTAATAATTAAAAGACCTTGCCCTCTGGTGCCTGCCAATATACGTCCTTGATTATCAATATCGATAGTGGTTATCTCACTTGTTCTATAAGCATTTGTTGCAGTAAAAGTGTGAACTTTTATTTGGTCGTTTTTTATCGATGCTAGGCCTAAACCTTGTTGGTTTGTGCCCAGCCAAAGCTGTCCCTTATCATCTGGTTTTATTGCCATAACGGAGGACCCCGGTAAGCCTTCGGCAACTGAGTAGTGAACCAATTGAAAGCCCTGAAATTTACTTAAGCCCTGACCTATCGATCCCAACCAAAGGTTTTTGTTGTTATCGCGGTAGATGCAAAATATTTGGCTGCCCAACAAACCATTGCTTGTTGAGATATTTTGTATGGTGTTGTTATTCGATCGGAATACACCATTTTTTTCCGAAGCAAACCAAACGCTGCCATCGGTATCGCAATGAATATCCCAAATTCTTAAATTTGCATCGGCGCTAAGCAAAGAACAAGGCGTAAATTCAGTGCTGTTTTTTTTCCATTTATAAGCTCCGGTATCCAGTGTTCCAAACCAGATATTTCCTTTTTTATCTTCAGCAATACTGGTTATGTATTTACTTGGTAAACGAATGGAGTCGTTAATATTTTTAATTTGAGGTTTGTTTTGGCTTAATGTAACTGTGCTTAATCCACCAAACATTGCAATCCATGTTTTACCATTGGAATCGTGCATTAAATCGAGCACAAAATCTCCAGCTAGGCCTTGTTGAGAACTGATATTTTGAATTTGGATGGAGTCGTTAAACGTGCTAATAATATTAACACCAGCATCGTTAGTGGCTGCCCACATTCGTCCTTTGTTATCGGGTAAAAGTTTGGTGATGACACTGCCCAGCAAGCCATTTTCAGTAGTAATTGTTTTCCAGTTTGTACCATTGAATATACCAATACCTTTATCGGTGCCAAACCATATATTTCCCTGGCTGTCTTCAACAATGCTGCGTACAATATTTCCTGGCAATCCATTGCTGCGGTCTATAATTGAAAAATTAGTGCCATCGAAGCGTGCCGCTCCACTTTCGGTACCTACCCAAAGATATCCGCGAGCATCTTCATTTATACAAAACACGGTTGACTGGGGCAATCCTTGCTCCATATTGTAGTTTGTGAAATTGTACAATTGCCCGAATGTACAAGTACAGGGGGCAATTATTGCTAAAATAAAAGTAATCAGGATATAATATTTTTGCATTTTTTATTGATTCTGCTTTTTAATAAAAATAAACTGCCCACCCTCGTCGCCAGTATTTACAATAGGACTAAAGCCTGGAGTTTGGTTAGAGTTATTAATTACGGCTACTTTAAGGTCGTTGTATAGTTGGCTGGCATCAAAAAATTGATTCTCGTTATTTGTCAATGATTTAAGCAAATAATAAGTAAAAACAGAATGTCCGTCTTTTCCACCATCCATAACTGGTTCAATGCCGCCTGAGGTAAGGGCTGTGCGCGATTGTTTTGAGTAAATTTGATTGTAATACTTAAATGAATTTTCGTAAGGTATTGTTAAGGTTTTTCCACGGAAAATATCCCCACTAAAACAGGCATCGGCAATCAAAAAAGTATGTTTCGATTTTATGCCGTTTAAAAACGATTGGATATCGGTGTTGGCAATAAGTCCTGAAATTGAACTGCTTGTGGCATCCGAAGGAACCCAGAAGCCCCGCTGTAAGGCTTCGTTATAATCGCCATGGCCTGAATAAAAAATCAGTAGGTTATCGTTCTCTTTAATGTTAGCCATTAGCCATTCGTATTCTTTTAGAATGTTTGCTCGTGTTGCTTGCTCGTTATATAAAGTTCGAACCGATTGAAATTCATAACGACTTGTTAATTGTGCTTCAACCGCTTTAGCATCGTTCACTGCATTTTTTAGCGGTTTCCAATCACCTGAATAATTATTGATGCCAATAATTAAAGCAAAATATCGGCCAATGCTTACTTCCTGCATGGCTTTTGAAGCACCCAGACCTTTTAAGGGGTCGTTACTGCTACGATATAAAGCTAATTGCTCGTTTTGTTGAGGCGAGTTGTTTTGTATGGCTTGATTTAAAGCTAATTCGAAATGTTGAACTTCGCCTTTTTCAAGTTGTGCACCTTCTACTTTTAACTCAATGGGTATTTTATTTAAATCGATGTTTTTATTTATGTAAAAAACAAGTTCTATTTCTTTTGAACTTTGTGCTTTTAGTTGCAAATCGCTTTTGTTTTCGAGCATCATAAGCGATGATGGTAGGTTATATCTGAGCTTTAAGTTATTTGCATCGATGCTCGAATTGTTGTTAATGGTAAATTTCATAGTAACAGTTTCACCAGCCAAAACTTTTCCAGATGGACTTGAGAAGCTTTCGTTTGAAACCATGAGTTTTGGGAGCTTATCTGCATTGTTATCAGATAGTTGGCATACATGCAAATAATCGATTTGCACCGACGATTTTGCTGCTACCTGAAAACCAATACCATTGCCAAAGAAGGGTTCAAAAGGCATTTTGTGAACCAATTCACGGTTTATAAAAAAGTAATAACTATTGTCAACCTTGCGAACGGTTAAGGTATTGTAGGTGTAATTGTTGATGAGTTTTGATGACTTTACTGGAACAAAATCGGTAAATTCGCCTGTAAATTTATCGATGGTAAATTGCCCTTGTCCGTTAATAAAGAAATCAAACTGTTTTCCTTGGTCAATTGATTTCCCCCATTGCAATCCATAAAATTTATTTTGAATACCTTTATCAAGACGAATTTTAAGGTCAATTTCAAAGTCTTTACTTTGATCGATAATAACCTCTTTAAAGTCTTCTTTTGGGACATCTTCATACGATTGAAAAAAAAGAGTACACTCCTGAATATTTTCGAACCATATATCTTCCTTGATTCCCAAATACCAATTGTTGTTATTGTTATTAAAATCTTCAATAAACAAAGCTGTTTTTTGATTGGGAGCAAAACCTGAATAATTTTCAGCTACAGTATGAATCTGTGCATTAAGGGCTATTGAAAAAGAAAAGATTGAAAACTGCACTAATAATAAAATAGATTTGAGAGACATATCTAATAATTTTTGATGTGTGTTTTTTTATAAAAAATATTGGGTTTTTGAGAAGTCAATTACGTCATGTTTTTTGAATAACTATTTATCAAATCGTACAATTTGGAGCTCAAATTGATAAAATAATAGCGGTTTGCATATATTAAAATGAGGTAGGTATCGTGAAAGTTATTTTTTCAACAAGACTAAACGCAATATAATCCCCTCGTTTACTTGATATTATATAACTTTTTTAAAAGTTAAAAAAAAATTAACGGAGTTTATTACATTCAGCAACTTTGCTTATATTTAAGACAAGATAAAAAACCACAAAAAAACATGGATCTGAGTTTACATTTTCTTTCAAATACTGTCTTATTTGTGGTGTGTTTGAGTATGGGGACCATGTTTTTAGCATTCCCTGTTCCTCAAAAATCAGGGTTACGAAACTATAAAATATCATTACGAGTATTAGCTAGTGCCTATTCCATTTTAGGATTACTATCAATGATTATCATTGTTTTTAAAATACCTGACAATGCCCGCGAACATTTTACATTTTTAGGTATCGGTATTTCATCTTTTCAAGTATTACTTTTTTCAAGTGCGCTTATAACCCTGATTAATCCAAAATTTGTAACCTTTCGGTATCTAATCGCACAAATTACTCCCTTTTTATTTTTTATAACTTTTTTTATTCTTTCTGCAAAATTTTACGGCAATCCAGTAATCACGCATTTAAATGAAATAAGTCTCTATTTAAAGAATCCGACCCTGTGGATTAGGCTATTATTTTATGGCTATTATATATTTCAACTTTTCTTTTATACCTGGTTATATTTTAATGAGGAAAAAAAATATAAATCACGAGCTTTAAATTACTTTTCCGATGAAGTTTGGCTAAAATTAACATGGGTACGATTTGCTTTTATTGCGGCTTTAGCCATAGGAACCATTGCAATGATATCATGCTTCTTTCCTCAAAAATACGATTGGATTTTTAACTTACTATATACTCTGTTTTATTTAGGTTTTGCCCTTGAATACATAAAATATAATAAAATATTTAGATTAGTTGAACCCATAATAGTTACAGAAAAAGTTGTACCTGCAGATGCAAATAAAAAACCAAGATCCAAAATGGAATGGCTTGGTTTGAAGCAACAAATTATTAACAATAACTATTATCTGGAGACAGGTGTTAACATTGAAGACATTGCACAACGCCTAAGAATTGGTCGCACTACCCTTTCCACCTTTATTAATCGCGAAGAGGGTGTTAATTTTAACACTTGGATAAATACCATGCGCATTGAAAAGGCAAAAGAGCTACTAATTAAAAACCCTGATGAACCCCTATCACTTATTTCAGAAAAGATTGGATATAGCGAACAGTCCAATTTCAGTCGTCAATTCAGACAAATTACCGGATATGCTCCCACCTTATGGCGGCAGCAGCAAGGTTGTTTGTAAAAAATATTGCCTTACAAATTACTGATTGCCATCGCATTACAGTCGTTTTTATTATTTTGCGTTTTCAACAACACAATTTGGAATACCTTTATGCAAATTTAACCAAACGAATAAAGCTTGCAGACACTACCTTTGTTATGCCCTTTGTGATGAAACTCCACAAATAGGCAATTTGCGAGAAACCTTCTTTTTAAACCAATTACGGGCAAACGAAAAGGTACATTATGCCGAACCTGCTGATTTTATCATTAATCAAATATACACCATTGAAGTAGGGGGAAAAACCAAAGACACTTCTCAAATTCGCAACATTGAAAATGCTTATCTGGCCATTGATGGCATTGAAATAGGAACCCAACAACGAATACCTCTGTGGTTGTTTGGGTTTTTGTATTAATGAAGCTTAAAACGGTTTTTGGAAAATATTGGAATTTGATTCCAACAATATCGGATATTTTTGGTAACCAATTTCGATACAAACATTAGCTTATTTCATTGTATATATCATTTCAAGTTTGACATGACAATAAAGTTAAGTCAAGTTTGATATTTCAGATTAAGAAAGGTTCTGCTTTAGGTGATGAACACTTTATATAAGTCTGAAAAGCTGCTCGATATCGGCAATGTCACTTAATCGCATTTTACCATCGGCTGCAATCATTTTCAAAGTGTGACAATTCGTCACGGTTTGGTTTCCTTCTTGCTTTAACCTTTGTTTCAATTCCCGCCAATACCATTGAGAGTCTATGGTTTCGGTTAGTACTCTAACCACATCGACAATCGAAAAATACCATTTTTCCTGTTCCTCATCCCAATGGGTGCGAATTTGTTTTTCGTTGAATAGCTTTATTGCCGTTTCCTTTGCTTTATACTTTTCTAATTTATTCAAATAAAACCCATTTTTGGCTTTGTTTTGCTAAACTACCAATTTTTATTATGCACTAGTTTGTTTAAAATTAACATTTTACGTAGGTGTCTACCATTGCAAATTGAGGAGTGTAATCTAAACATCTAATAAACTTCTCTAATTTATTTATCTTTTCAATAAGATATATTTATCCATATATATCTTATTGAAAAGATATATTGCTATATTTGTAAAAAATTAATCATGGATAAAGTTGTCTTAAAGAAGATAATAATTGAAAACAGGGAGTTTATTCAAAATCTCGAATTGACTACCAGACATCAAAACATTGATATTGCAGCAAACTATATATTTTGTGGCATCCGACGGTGTGGAAAAAGTTTTATGCAATTCCAGCGTATGAAGCAAATTATGAAGCAGTCCAGTGAGTTGGAATTCATTTATATCAATTTTGAAGATGAACGCTTCATAGAATTCAACTACCTTGATTTTGACTTGATATTGGAATGTGCTTTTGAACTTTATAAAAAGAAGACGGCACTTTTTTTTGATGAAATACAGAACATTGAAAATTGGGAAAAGTTTGCACGACGCCTGGCCGATACTGGTTATTTGGTTTATATATCCGGAAGCAATGCAAAAATGTTAAGTAAAGAAATGGCGACTACCTTGGGTGGAAGATATCTGATTGAAGAGGTTTATCCCCTATCATTTATCGAATACTTAAGTTTTAAATCTATTAAACCAGAAATAAATTTTGAATATTCGAATCAGCGATTCGAAATTAAAAAACAATTTGATACGTATTTTTACCAAGGAGGTTTTCCTGAATTACTGAAATACCAAAACTCAAGAGAGTATCTTAGTAGCGTTTATATGAAGGTTTTTTATGGCGATTTAATGGCACGCAATCATCTTCAAAATGAACAAATATTAAAATTGTTGATTAAAAAATTGGCAGAAAGTGTGAATAATGAAACATCGATAAACCGAATTAAAAATCTGATAATATCTACCGGATTAAAAGTTGGCAACAATACCATTACCGATTATTTAATCCATTTGTTTGATTCTTACCTCATTTTTCCACTCAATAATTACGCTTCGAATTTCACCGAACGCGAAACAAAAAAGAAATACTACTTTGTTGATCAGGGAATTCTGAACCTTTTTATTACTGACCAAAACACTAAATTATTGGAGAATATTGTGTTTATACACCTTTACATCCAATTTAAAGATAAACTGTTCTACTACAAGCGTAAGATGGAGATTGATTTTTATATTCCAGAACAAAATCAACTCATTCAAGTTTGCTACTCACTTTCAAACATTGAGACCAAACAACGCGAAATAGCTGCCTTGCAATGGGCAATGAATGAATTGAATATAACTAAGGCTACCATAATTACTTACGATGAAGAGGAAATAATTAAGCTATCGGAAGCAATGTTAACGATTGAACTTGTACCTATATGGAAATGGCTATTAACCACTTAAAGCACTATCAAAGAACAATGACCCAAATTTACCCCCAAGATTAGGATAACAGAAATCATACTTTTACCTCAATTTTTATTAATGATTATGTTAATTTGTACGATTTGATAAATGTCTTACACATTAAAGTGAAATATTTATACAAAAGTTGGTGAAGGAATAAGGTACTTATGTTTTTCATGGAACTAGTCTTTCAAAAAGATAACATGGTTCTGAATTTAGTCATCGGATGAATGAATTTGTAAAATATGGTATAAATTAATGCCAATACATTCAGCTTGTTACTAATTCATCCAATGACTTTAACTAAATTTTCTTCCCCGCACTTTTATCAATCTACACGGTAAATTGTACGAATTGATAAATGGTTCAGAATACTACTAATTATCTTTGGGGCTTTTATCTGTGATTTTGAAAATTATCATTCTACCACTATGAATTACTTATATACTAAAACTTGCTTGGCGAGTATTCTAATGGGTATGCTTTGCATATTTCAGTTTTCTAGTAAAGCACAAAACAATTGCTTGGATTTTGATGGCGTTGATGATTACGTATCAACCACAGCCATTAACCCTGCAAGTTTTACTTATGAGGCATGGATTAACCCCGATAACACAACAAATGACCAAGCTATAATTTCCTCTTTAAATGAGATTGGTTTAAAAGGATCCGAATTACACATTAGCTCGAATGCAGTCTCGCTTACCATGAGAAATAATACCGAATGGCATAATATTATTACATCTGCTGGTGTTATAAATACCGGAAATTGGTTTCATTTGGCTACTACTTATGATGGAACTACAGCTATTATTTACATAAACGGGGAGCAAGCAGTATCGGAAACGGAAGCTACCTACATTGCTGGCAGTACCCCTCTCACTATTGGAAGAAGATCGAGTGGATTACTAAACTTTGATGGTAAAATTGATGATATCTGCGTTTGGAACAGGGCACTTACTCAAACAGAAGTTCAAGCTAGAATGAATACAAGTATAGCTGGTATCGAAAGTGGACTCCTTTTAAATTATAATTTGAATCAAGGCATTGCTGATGGCAATAATACTGGTATTACCTCAGCGACCGATGCAACAACAAATGGAAACGACGGGACGCTTTCAGGTTTTGCTTTAACAGGCACAACTTCAAACTGGACTAAAGGAGCGCCAAAACCTGAGCCTACAAATCATGCTACAATATTTACTGCAAGTTTAAATGGAAGTAATATTGAATTAGCTTGGAGTGACGAAGCCTCTGCTGAAGGATATTTAATACTTGCCTCAACTACAAACTCTTTTACCGACCCTATCGATGGTGTGGAGTCCAGCGTAGATAAAGATTTAAGCGATGGCTCAGTTGTTATTAAAGTGCCCCAGGGAACGGAAACCTACTCTGGTTTTACAAACGCTGCAACTGGTAATACTTATTATTTCCGTATTTACCCTTACAATAATTCTGGCTTAGATATTAACTACAAAACAAACGGAACAGTTCCTGAAAGTTCAGTATTTTTACCAAAAACAGAACCAAGCAATCATGCAACGGCTTTTACTGCCAACGTAAATAGCGGAAATATTGAACTTAGCTGGATAGATGAACCTACTGCTGATGCATACTTAATTTTGGCATCAACCACAAATACTTTTACTGTGCCCACCGATGGGAATATTCCTGTTGCTGATAATGATTTAGCAGATGGCTCAGGAACTATTTTCGCATTGCAAGGAGACGAAATTTACTCAACTTGGCTAAATACTTCCTTTGGTACAACATACTATTTTCAGATATATGCTTATACCATAACGGGATCTTACCCAAATTACAATACAAATCCAACCATTCCAACAGTAGACATTATAATACCATATCAACTTTTCTCTTATCATTCAACATCAATATCTGATTATAACCAAGGAGCAATAGCCTGGGGCGATTTTAATAACGATGGTGCTTTAGATATAATTGCAACGGGAAAAACAGGTGGAAATGTAACGAGTTTGTACAAAAACAATGAAGACAAAACATTTAGTTGGCAAACTTCCTATTCAGGTGTTCAGGGCTCTATTGTTTGGTGTGATTATGATAACGACAATGATCTTGATTTTGTTATGGCAGGTAGCGGGGTTACCAGCATATTTAGAAATGAGAGTGGTTCGTTTGTAAAACAATCCGACATTTCATTTATGGGCGTTACATCGGGTTCTGTCGATTGGGGTGATTTTGATAATGATGGATTTATGGATTTAATTGTTACCGGCCTCGATAACATCAGCGTTGAAATCACCAAAATATACCACAATAACGGCAACAATACGTTTCAGGAATTAAATATTGATAATATTATTGGAATACAACATGGTGTAGTTTCTTGTGGAGACTATAATAATGATAAATTCTGCGATTTTATAATTGTTGGCGGTTATTTTGATAATTACGATATGGGTAAATTATACAAAAGCAATGGTGATGGTACTTTTACAGAACAGTCAGATATTGAAATACCACCATTAAATATGGCTAGCGCAGATTGGGGCGATTATGACAATGACGGTGATTTGGATCTGCTACTTTCCGGTATCCATAAAACATCAAACAATGAAGTAAATACAGTGTACCAAAATAACGGTAATAATACGTTCACTGAACAAACTGGTATTACATTAGACGATCCTACCGACTATCGCCATTCAATAGCTTGGGCTGATTACGACAACGATGGTTATCTGGATATTTTCCAATTGGTTGGCGATTACACTCAAATTTATCATAATGATAAAGATGGTTCATTTACCAAGAAATCGCTAACAGAATATTCAATAGCTCCTGGCAATATGGCCTTTGGCGATTTTGATAAAGACGGAGATCTTGACTTATTGGTTACCGACAAATCTAGCAACGATTACGCAACCACACTTTACAATAACAATTGTGCTACAATAAATACAGCACCCACGGTACCCAATGGGCTTACTATTACCCAAACAAAAGATAACGCAATATTAAGCTGGAATAAAAGTACCGACAATACTACGCCATCTGAAGGTTTAACCTACAATATTCGCATTGGAACAACTGCGGGTGGATGCGATTTATTGTCGCCGCAAGCTTTAACTGACGGAACGCTTCTTATTCCAGCAAATGGCAACAACAGTACTGATACCTCCTATGGTTTTTCATGCGATCCAGAAACGTATTATTGGGCAGTACAAACCATTGACAAATCCTATGCAGCTAGCTCTTTTTCCAGTGAACAAACATTTATTCGCACCTCATTCCCGGCAACCAATTTAAGCGCACAAATTAATTCAAGCAGTTCGCTAATGTTGCGATGGGAAACCGGAAGTTTATCACGACGTGCTGTTTTCTGTAAACAGGCATATTCTGGATCAGCAACACCTGTCGACGGCGATTACTACCTTGCCGACCCATATTATGGAAAAGGCGACGAAATTGGTGCAACCGGTTGGTATTGCGTTTACAATGGCAAAGCGGATAGCACTATGGTTTATGGTCTGGATGCCGATTATGGTTATATTTTCCATGTGTTGGAATATACCAGCCAGTCAGAAACAACCGATTATGTACTGGATGTAGCAGATGGCAATCCAGCGGTTTTTGGTGTAACTGAATTTTTATCGCAACCCAGTTCCATATCAGGTATAACAACCAACTTGTCAGGTGGCACTTCCAGTTGGGTTGATTACAACAATAACGGATATCTTGATTTGTTTTTAACCGGGAGCTCATCATCCAGTTATTTATACGCAAATAATGGTGATGGTTCTTTTACCGAAAATTCAATTTTTAACTCAAATTACCATATTACTGAAATCGCTTGGGGCGATTATAATAACGATGGATTTCAAGATGCCATTGCTTCGTGTGATTCAAATGTTTATACCAGTGTATATAAAATTGACAGCACTTATGACTCCAGTGCTAATAGCTGGATTTATGATTCTACGTATACAGGATATACCACTCAAACAAATTATTTTTCAGTAATATATAAGAACAATAATGGCGAAGAATTTATAAAACAAAGTATTACAAACATTCCCCCCGCTTATGACGGAAGCATAAAATGGGGCGATTATAATAATGATGGGCTTTTAGATTTGATTTTAACGGGCAGAAGTACTTCTATTGTTAATACAAGTTCTATTTCATACACTAAACTATTCAAAAATAATGGAGAAAATAGTTTTAGCGAAGTATCAGAAGAATTTCCCGGAGGGGGAAATGGTGATGTGGAATGGGGTGACATTGATAATGATGGAGATTTAGATATCGTTTTAGCAGGAAATAATGTTTCAAAAATTTACATTAACAATAATGGAACATTTGATGAACAAACAACATTGCAATTAACGCAAATAGATAGCCAAGCCACTATTAGACTTGCCGATTTTAATAACGACGGTTTAATTGATATTATATTATTTGGATACACTGATAGCAGACACATATCAGAAATTTATCGCAATACCGGAGATGGGCAGTTTAATAAGGAGTCTACATGTGCAATTACTACCATAACATCAGGTTCTGTTAATATAGGCGATTATAATAATGATGGCCTTATAGATGTTTTGGCAATAGGATATGCAACTTGGTATGGCTGGCTATCTGGCGAAGCCCCATTTGCCAAATTATACCTTAACATAAGTAATTCCAATGACAATTTAATCGAATTTGAAGAAGTTAAACAAAACGGGTTAATTGGTTCTAGTAATGGAGCCTCCAATTATGGTGATTATGACAATGATGGAGATTTAGATGTAATTATAACCGGTCAGAATGATTTAATTGCCTATACCAAATTTTACACCAATAATACCATCATGAATGCCGGTAGTTTTGCCCCTAATAAAACCCCTACCGTTCCACAAAACCTCACCAAAGAACCCCTTCGGGGAGGTGTACTCCTTAGTTGGAATGCTATTACTTCCGACGAAACCCCTTCTTCAACCATGAGTTACAATATTCGGGTAGGTACCTCAAAAGACAGCATGAACCTGTATGCTCCAAATTTTGTAGATTCGGTTAATTTTAAAAACCGCACGGTTACACAAATGGGTAATGCCGGGCTAAATACCTTTTATAAAATTTATAACCTGCCCGATTTAGCTGATGATAAATACTATTATTGGCAGGTACAAGCTGTGGATGGTGGATTTTTGGGAGGCGAATGGTCACGGGTAGATTCATTCCAAATTCAGTCGGCACAAGCCTATTTTTCCTATAATATTGCGTGTAAAAGCGACACCACCTTTTTCAAAGATGAATCGGTTGCCTACGATGGTATTACAGCCTGGAAATGGAATTTTGGCGACAATTCCGGATTAAACTACGAACAAAACCCAAGCCATGTATTTCAATCTGCTGGGGAACATAGTGTGCAATTGGTTGTAACCAATAGTCAAGGTAAAACCGATACCATTACCCAAATTGTTTATGTGAAACCTACGCCTTCTGTTTCATTTACCGCCACCGATGGTTGCGGAGCATTCTCAACTGAATTAGACAATTTAACAAGCACTACCGGTTTAATTAATAGCTGGTTCTGGAATTTTGGCGATGGGCAAACATCAATTTATGGCGACCCATTAAGTCATGTGTATGGTGCAACAGGTAATTTTACTATTACGCTTTCTGCCTCCGACACTAATGGATGTTCCTCAACAATCAGTCACGATATTGTGGTTACCACCAAACCCAATACCTCTCTCACCCTTGAATATGGAACTTTGATCAATGGAAGTCCCAGTTTCTGCTTGGGCGACAGTGTAATGTATTCTGTGGCTGCAAATGCTAATTACAGCTACCAATGGCAGCGCGATAATTCAAATATTGCCAATACTACCAATCAGTTAAAAGTAAAAACGGTTACAGGCAATTACAAGGTAATTATAAGCAATAATTTAGCGACCACTTGTGCTGATACCTCCGAGGTAAAAACCATTACCGTGAAGCAAGTTCCAGCACCTCCAGTTCTGGAAGCTGAATCAGCTGTTTCATTCTGTCAAGGGGACAGTGTTAAAATAACTTTAGGAAGTTATTCCGGAGTTACATTTAACTGGTTTAAAAATGGCGGTTCGCTCGATGGCTCACAAAACTATTTTATGGCAAAAGAATCAGGGAATTATACCAGCAGGGTAACATTATCAAATAATTGCTATTCAAGTTCAGAGATTCCTGTTGTGGTTAATGTTAAGCCCAACCCACCAACTCCATCACTAAACTATGGCGATTCAACTATTTGCAGTGGAATTACACTTAATTATTCAACCGTTAATAACCCAGCGTTGACTTATCAATGGTACAGTAATAACGACCCTATTCCGGGCGCAACCAACAACCTATTTCCTATTGCCCAAAGTGGCAATTATAAATTGGAAGCTACATTAAATAACTGTTCGGTTACTACCAGTCCGGTAGCCGTAACGGTTAATCCAGTGCCGACTACGCCTGTAATTGATGCCCCGGCATCAACCAATTTTTGCGAAGGAAGCAGCGTTACCCTACAAACAAATTATATTGATGGACTTACATACCAATGGCTTAATAATAATGCCAGCATTGGTGAAAACAGTAACCAATTATTCGCCACAATTGGAGGAAATTACTCTGTAGAAGTTATCAATAATTATTTATGTAAGGCAGCCTCAAACACTATTAGCCTAACCCGCACTTCTGCTCCAACGGCACCTTCACTAAACTATGGCGATTCAACTATTTGCAGTGGAATTACACTTAATTATTCAACCGTTAATAACCCAGCGTTGACTTATCAATGGTACAGTAATAACGACCCTATTCCGGGCGCAACCAACAACCTATTTCCTATTGCCCAAAGTGGTAATTATAAATTGGAAGCTACGTTAAATAATTGTTCGGTTACTACCAGTCCGGTAGTAGTTACCGTTAATCTATCGCCCGTGCAACCTGAAATTATAATTTCGGGGGCTGACATAGTTTGCAGTGGAGAATCATTGGTGTTAAGTACCGAATATTTTAACGATGAATCTTACCAATGGTATAGGGGGTCAACTGCACTGAGCGGCCAAACTAGTGATTCGTTGTTTGTTAGCCAACTTGGTGAATATGAATATAAAGTGCTGTCAAGATTAGGAAATTGTGTCCTCACATCAACCCCAGTAACGGCAAAAGTTAATGAATTACCATCAGTTATCAATTTAACTCTTTCGGGCGATTCTATTTTTTGTTCTGGTAGTAGTCTTACTCTTACAGCAAATGGTAATCCAGCCAATTACTATTATCAGTGGTTCCGGGGTTATGGTATCTCTATAGATGGAGCTACAAGCAATGAATTAATTGTAAATGAAAGCTATCAATATAAAGTCAGGGTGCAGAATCCGCAGACCTACTGTGAGCGTGAATCGCGTTCTATTCAAGTAACAGTAAAAAACTCACCCAATACACCAGAAATTACTGTTGATAATAATAAAACCGATTTTTGTCAGGGAGAAAGTACCCTACTTCGAACATCTGCAACTAATGTAAATTGGATTTGGGGAAAAGTTGGTGACAGTAATTCATTGTCGGATAATAATAATCTTACGGTAACTAATTCTGGCGATTATTTTGTGAAAGTTATCAATAGTGAAAATTGTGAGGCCACCTCTTTAACACAAACGATAACTGTTTTTGATTCGCCTGTAAAAAACTATCTCTATTACGAAGGGGAAACCCAGTTTTGCGAGGGAGGGAGTGTATTGATAAAAACAAATTACAATACCAATATTAATACCGATTATATATTGCAATGGAAAACTCTGGAAGGTAGTATCGATGGGGCTAATCTGAAAAATTATTTGGCAAGCCAATCGGGTTATTATTGGCTTGAGGTTATTAATGCGAATCAATGTTCAGTAGTTACCGATACCTTACAAGTTCTGGTTGATGCCATGCCACCCACACCTTTTATAATGGAACAAAATAATACCACTGAATTTTGTCCAGGTACACAACTTGAGCTACTTGTTGATAATGCTTCATCCAATTATGAATATCAATGGCAGCGGTTTAGCAATAATATACCGAATGCTACTCAATCGGTTTATGGAGGAAAATTAACAGGTGGCGATTATTCGGTTGAGCTTACTTATGGAACTTGTATGCTTACTTCAAATATTTTAACATTAACCGAAAAGTTGGCACCAGAAAAACCTTTAATTTCAGGTCAAGGACCGGTTGAGTGGATGCTATTTTGTAGTGAAACAAATGCTACGGCTTACCGCTGGTATTTTGATAATGTATTGATAGTTGGAGCTAAATACTCCATGTATTTTGCCAATAGAAATTTGGGTAACTATTATGTTGAAATTAATATGGGCGAAGAGTGCTGGACTAGGAGCGATATTCTAAATATTCCATCGGGCGATTTAATAGATGGTATCCCAACTCTGAATTCTAAGGCTATAAGTATTTATCCAAATCCATCACAAGGGGAGTTTACGGTGCATTTGGGAACCCAATTGCCAGGAAATCTGAAGGTGCAACTTACCGATGTATTAGGAAAAAACATGGCTAATTATGAATATTCTTTTGTTCGTGAATTCTCCGTCTCCTTGCATGAATTTCCTCAGGGGATATATTTCTGTAAAATGGAATACAAAGGAAATATAGTTATGAAAAAAATTATTAAAAATTAAGTTTTTTAAAAAAGTATGGAATAATAATTCAGCCTAAACTCATAAAAAAAAGAAAAGAATGCAACGACTTACAATTTTAATATTTTCACTAATCTGCATCACACATGCAATTGCAACTGACTTTAACGAAAAGCAAACTGCCATTATATATAACGAAGCCATTAAAGTATTAAAAAGCTATGAAGATTTGTACAATAAAATGGCTGATGCTGCTTTTGATGTTGATGAAATAAATAAAGCAAGCCAACAGTTAATTGATCTTTTTGTAAACAGAAAGGCTATTATTTATAACGATCTTGACCCAAATAATTTGCTAAGCAAAGCTTACGAATTAGAAAGCTATGTAAATAATTTACAGTTATGGTATCCCGATGGTATGAAAACTTCTATCGATTTTGAAAATGTGAAAGCAGGTATTATTATTGATCATGGTAATGACATATTCACCGTTGATTTAATGATTACAAAAAAGAATAATGGTAATTATTTAAATAGACAAAAGAATGAATTGCACGAGGAACTTCTTTACCGAATTGCATTCTTTCAAAAACTTGGCACTTTTAAGAGCTTTAAAATAGCTGGAATTCGGAGTAGTAAGTTAAACGATCAGGTGAATGACGACCATTTGTTGGCCGAAGTTAAAAGTGTTGATTTTTCGGAAAAAGAGCTGACACAAATTAAAGATCAATCGAAATCGTTAATGAACGATTATATAAATTTTATAAATCTATTAACCGATCCAAATGAAAGTAGTGAAGATAAAGGTTATTATCGTATTTCATTTCTTGATCTTTTTAAAGACTCGACCCTAAAAGTAAGTAACGACATTGATCCTAATCCCCAAGAACGTTGGCTTTCAGTTTCTGAATATCAAAAAAATCTGGTCAACTCATATCCCGATGGTATAAAAAATTTGGGATTAAATATTGATTCTGCTGAGTATAGCAAGGTTATTCCCGAGGGCAACGATAAATATTATATAAACGGTTACATCGATAAGTATTTTTCAGGAAAATATCAGAGCAACACTATTTTTCGAGCAAATTCCAAATACGATTTTAAAATATCATTTGAGAAAGATGAGAATACTTTTAAAAATTTCAAGCTTTCAAGTATCGATAAATTTGGTGTTAACCTTTACGAGCAAAGCAAATCGAACATTACAAAAGAACTGCCTAACAAGCCCATTACTAGTTTAAAACGCAAAGGTTTTTATTATGGATTAACTTTTACTGGCGGTAAAACCATTTACAACAATCCAAATTTATCAGCAGACCCTGTTTTGGAATGGAAAACTAAAAACAATGCAGCTTATGGTGTTGAACTTAATGCAATATGGTATGCCTTAAATCAATTGGGTATAAATGTGGGACTCGCTTACGCTCATTATTCAACAAATGTGACTATGAATGGCGAATATCAGAACACTAAAAGTTTTGTTATTGAAGCTAATAACTTGCAGTATAATAAAATAGTAGCAGCCGATATCGATTCTCTTTTATCTTTTAATTATTTGAGTATTCCTATATCTGTAATTTACCACTCTAATAAAAATACAGATACTTGGGGTATTTTTGCCCAAGTTGGAATAGTTAGTTCCTTTAGTATAGGTAGTACTATTCAAACAACTGGTAATATGGAAACTTCTGGTTATTTTCCCGATTATCCTGTAGGATCCCAAATTGTAACTTCCGAAATTAATCCTTCTTGGGGTTTTGAAAAACGAACCAAAATTGATGAAACCCATGATGCAGCTATTAAATCAATGAATATTTCGGCAACTCTTGCTATGGGCATTAGTTATCCTTTAGATTATTTCACTACTGTTTTTATGGGTCCTGAATTTGTGTGGGGCTTTAGTAATATTTATAAGGATAATGAATTTGTTGATGTTTTTGGAAATAGAACTTCTGTTAAAAAGGTAACATTGTCAAAATATGGTATTAAATTTGGAATTAGTTATAAATTTTAAGCAAATTGTAAAGAAATGAGATTTAAAATAACGGTACTTTTTATAAGTTTTTTATTTTCTGCATTGGCTCAAGAACCTTCAAAATCTGCTTCAGCAAGTAAAGAGGCGAAAATTGTAGATGAGATTAATTTATCCGACGCCGATATTGAAATATTCAAGGAGCAAACAAAACAAAAGGTTGAGGAGTTTCAGCAGCATATTATTACAATTGGAAGCAAAGATCAGTCACCTGAGAAAAGAAATATGGCCGAGAAAGAAGCTTTGAAATTATTTTTTAAAGGTGCTGAGATGCAAACCTCAAAAGTTAATTCTGACGGTACTGTTGCGATCCAGTCGCGGTCCATGGAAATATACTTGGCTCGTTTAAAGTCGTTACCTTATACGGCTGTGGTTATTAAGTTTTACGATTTGGTTTATATATCAAGTTTCACCAAAGGACCTGATGGCAGATATTATTCTTCGGCCACTGTAATTCAAGAATTTACTGGTTTTACGGGTGATAATTTAGTTTACAAAGATATTACTAAAAAAGAAATTGAAATTGTTATTGATTTAGTAGAAGATAAATTCTTTAACGAGAAAAAATGGAGAGTGTTTTTAGGAAATATTAAAGCTACTGAAACTAAAAAAGCCTAATAGTATGCAAGTAAAGGTATTTTATTATTATGTACTATGGTTTGTTTTTTCTGCTTATCATATAAATGCACAAGCACATTTGCAAAGCACTACAAATGCAGAAACTCCCAATGAATACTATTTACAAGTAAAACAGTTTAACGAATTTATCGATCGTTTTAATTACAAAACCGATTGGAAAGGAAATAAAATAGACAGCAGTTTTATGTTAAAGTATTCCCGACCCTTGTATTTAAGTTATTTGTTAAACCAAAGCGATAAACGACTTGCAAATCAAAACGATTCAAGTTATAACGTACTTTGCAAACTCTTTATCCAAGAAATGACTAACCCTGTTGAGCCGCAGTATATTTCATTATTTAGCGGTCAGGTAAAAGCAAAAGCTACTGTGAATATTAGTTATTTAGAAAAACAAGAGAGGATTATAGTTTGGTTTACGCCTGAAGTTTTAGATGATAGATCGGGGAAATGGGTCATAAGTCAGGTGGAAACAACTTGTTTTGTAACCTTAGTTGATAGTTTAAAAACTCATTTTTTAGCACCCAATAGTCACGAAACCAGTTTTTTAAACCTTAATAAATTGGAACATTTAAGCAATCCTATATACTTTCTTCCAACCAGTATGGCAAACGATACGAAATTGCAGTTTGTTACCGAGGTGAATTCAGGTAGATTGCTTATTAATAATATTGAAAGCGTTGTTTACGAAATTGACTTTTTAAATTGGGTTATTACGGTTGAAGAATTTAACCGTTCAGATTATAATTCTGGTTGGCTTATAAGTAATGTTAAACGTTTGTAGTTTATCTATTTGTAATTAGAAATTGGTATAACATTGATTTGGAAAAAGTCTTTCGCGAAAAAGAAGAGATTAACATAACTAGAAGGTGGTCTAGTCCATAATGCTATAATTTTTGTAAAAATTATAAGACTTAAACTATGGATTCTTAATGGCAAGTAATAATTGGCTAAGAAATTGGAGGTTTGTTACTTGCTTTTTTTGGTTTCTATAGATTATATTTGAGCGAAAGTAAAGAGTATAATGAGAAACAAAGCATGGCAAAAGTATCAATCGTTTTTGGATTGTCAGGACTTGTTTTGATCGGGGTTGGAGGCTTGTTTGTGATAATTTTAGGTTTTGTTTCCATGTGAGGGAAACAGTACAAAGCACTTTCAAAAATTCGAATAGTATTAAGTTTATTAACTTTTTTGCCTTGCTTGTTGTATTGGTTTTTTGGAGAATAGCTAGTATAATAAAAAGAGTTAAATCTATTAAGACATACCTTGTGCATACTATGCTAAAACTTCCAACTCTTTACATAAAAAGAAAAATATAGAAATGTGAATAATAGTGAGCTATTCACATCTCCGATAAATTTTTAGGAAGCAGTAACCTCATATTTGAGAGAGGCAACAATCTCAGTAGCATTTTTTAAGTTATCACCTACTGGGCAGCGATCTAAGATGGCTTTTAACCATTTTTCACTAGTTGGTTCATCCATATCGGCATCAGGTTTAAGTGTTACTTTAATTTCTTTATAACCTGCACGTTCATCGAATGATTGACCAAACAATCTAGCGGGATTTAAATTTCCGACTAAATCAATTTTAATTCCACGCATTTCAATTCCTAGTTCTTTTGCACAAACATGAGCCATAACGTTTAAGCATCCAGCATAAGCGGCTAAAATATATTCAACAGGGTTTGCGGCTGTATTGGTTCCTCCTAAATCAGTAGGTTCATCAATTACAATTTCAAATCCTCTGGCTTTTACAATTGTTTTTGTTGGGTTTTCGCTATGAGCTTTTACTCTGAATTTTAAATCTGACATATTTATATAATATTAGTGTTGTTTTTACTCATTACAATTATAACTAAGCTTTTAATTATTTGATTTATTATGTAGTACTAAATTTAAACCCTAAATGATTGAATATTTAATGATTAATGATGTAGTTTTGCATCATAGGGGAAATAAATTATTTATCGGTTTTTATAAAGAGTAGCATATGGTTGAGAGAATTGTTGACAATAAACCAGAATTAACATCGAATTTAATTTCAGCTGACAATTGTCTTGATATTTTAACAGAGAAAGAACAACAAGAGTTGTATGTAAATTCAAATAAAATTGAATTTGAACCTGGAGAAACAATCATAAAAAAAGGCTTTGTGGCAAGTAATGTTTTATACCTAGAGAGAGGTTTAGCAAAATTAGATATTAGTTCCGCTAATTTTCATTCAACGGTAAATCTGATAGCACCTAAATCATTTGTTGGGATTATATGTACTTTTGCAAGTCATAATTTTGATTTTTCCGCAATTGCTATAGAAAAAACAACCATTATTTCATTTGAAATGACCTTGTTTGAGAAATTTGTTCATCAAAATGGTGAATTTGCCTGCCGCCTTATCAGGCATATGTCAGGTTTAACTAATGTATTAGTGCATAGAGCTTCACGATTGGCTCAAAAAAATATCGATGGGGCACTTTCAATTATTCTTATTGAATTTAGTATTATTTATAAAAATGACAGTTTTGCTATTCCTCTAAATAGAAAAGAATTAGCTCAACTGATAGGTTATTCTAAAGAGAGTGTGATTAATACTTTATCAAAATTTAATAAAGAAGGAATTATTTCAGTTCATGAAAAGAAAATTACAATTCTTGATAAAAATAAGTTAAGCCAAATTGCTGAAGTTGGATGAATCCTTGAAATGCTTTTTATGGGGATAGCTTAAAAACAATTTATATAATGAAATAAATATTTTGCAAATCCCGCCAGTAACACTAATTTTGCCAAGCAAAAATTTAAAATTTATATCATGGCTCAAAAACCATCTATACCAAAGGGAACCAGAGATTTTGGTCCCGAAACAATGGTGAAACGAAACTATATTTTCGATACAATAAAATCTGTTTTTAAGCTTTATGGCTACCAACCCATTGAAACTCCTGCAATGGAGAACCTTTCTTCGTTAATGGGTAAATATGGCGAAGAAGGCGATAAGCTGCTTTTTAAAGTATTGAATTCGGGTGATTTTATGAGCAAGGCTGATGATACAGTTTTATCTGAAAAAAATTCCATAAAAGTAACCAATCAGATATCTGAGAAGGGCTTACGTTACGATTTAACAGTACCTTTTGCACGTTTTGTGGTGCAACATCAAAACGAATTGCAATTTCCGTTCAAGCGTTACCAAATACAGAATGTTTGGCGTGCCGATCGTCCTCAAAAAGGACGCTATCGTGAATTTTACCAATGCGATGTTGATGTAATTGGTAGCGATTCCTTATTAAATGAAGTGGAGATTATTCAAATTGTAAACGATGTTTACAAAAAGCTAAAAGTAAATGTGGTGGTAAAAATGAATAACCGCAAAATTTTAGCTGGAATTGCGGAGGTAATTGGTCAGCCCGATAAAATTATTGATATAACTGTAGCCATTGATAAGTTAGATAAAATTGGTTTAGATAAGGTAAATGAAGAATTGGTAGAGAAAGGATTGCCGCAAGAGGCGGTTGATAAATTACAGCCTATAATGAATTTATCTGGAACAAATACCGAGAAACTTCAGCAAATAAAAGAAGTATTGAAAGAGTCAGAAGTTGGGCTGAAAGGTGTTCAGGAAATGGAAACCGTATTTTATTGGTTAGCGCCATTAAATGTTGAGACAGAGGTTGAATTGGATTTAACTTTGGCTCGTGGTTTAAACTATTATACAGGAGCTATTTTTGAAGTTAAAGCTTTAGATGCTCAAATGGGCTCTATTACTGGTGGTGGACGTTACGACGATTTGACAGGAATTTTTGGATTGCCAAATGTTTCAGGGGTGGGAATTTCATTTGGAGCTGATAGAATTTATGATGTAATGGAGCAATTAAATTTGTTCCCGAAAGATACGGCCACAACCACTAAAATAATGTTTGTAAATTTTGGCGAAAAAGAACAGACTTGGTGTTTGCCAGTGATAAATAAATTACGTCAGCAAGGTATTGCAGCCGAAATATATCCGCAAGCAGGAGCCAAAATGAAAAAGCAGATGAATTATGCAAATGCTCGTAATATCCCATTCGTAGCGTTGGTTGGTGATAATGAGATTGAAAGCTCTACCATTACCTTAAAAGATATGGATAAAGGTGAGCAAAAGGCTATTTCAGTTGAAGAATTAATTCAAATATTAAATAAATAATCAATGTATGAGCCCTACGAGGGTTCGAAACCCTCGTAGGGCTTGTTGCTTCGAAAATATTGTCATGGCAGATTCAAAAACACCACTTGAAGCGGATAGATATTACCACATTTATAACCATGCTGTTGGAAATGAAAAGTTGTTTTCAATTGAAAAAAAATTATTGTTATTTTCTAAGTCTTTTTGGTAAATATCTGTCAAAATTGGTTGATGTTTATGCTTATTGTTTAATGCCAAATCATTTTCATTTAATTATAAAAGTAAAAAGTAGAAATGAGATTTTGGATTTTAGCAATGAAAATTCGGATATTGATGTTCCAAAAATAATAAGCAAACAGTTTTCTCATTTTTTTAATAGCTATGCACAAGCATATAATAAACAGCAAAACAGAAAGGGTAGTTTGTTTAATAATAGATATAAAAGAATTGAAATTATTTCAGATGAATATTTGATTAAATTAATTCATTACATTCATTTTAATCCTGTAGAAGCAAATCTTTGTAAGAAGATTTCTGATTGGAGATATTCTTCATATAATTCTGTTTTATCTGAAAAAGAAACATTACTAGCTCGTGATGAAGTTATAAAAATGTTTTCTGATGTAAATAATTTTATTTATTGTCACCAAATACCGCCAAGCATCTCAGGTATTAATTAATAAAATTGCTTAATATAGCCCTACTAGGGTTATAAACCCTAGTAGGGCTAGGCTAATTTTAAAATGCTGCTTTAAATCATGCACAAATTTAGTGTGTGAATGCTAAGGTTTTATTAATCTTGCACAACTTTTAATAACTACAATATATATCTAATAATGGGAAACATACATTATATATCTCCAGATTATTTAACCTTCGATAAAATCGAAGAAATTTTAGAAAGTGGCTGTAAGTTAGCACTTTCAGAAGAGGCGATTAAGCTAATTGCCAATTGTCGTGAATACCTTGATAAAAAAGTAGCATCACATCCCGATCCAATTTATGGAATTAATACAGGTTTTGGTTCGCTTTGTAACAAATCTATCTCAAACGATGAGTTAGGCCAGTTACAGAAAAACTTGGTTATGTCGCATGCTTGCGGCACAGGAGCAGAAGTGCGCGACGAAATTGTAAAATTAATGCTTTTACTAAAAGCGCATGCCTTGTCGCTTGGTAAGAGTGGTGTGCAGGTTGAAACGGTAGAGCGAATTATTGACATGTATAACAACGATGTAGTACCTGTGGTTTTTGAAATGGGATCGTTAGGTGCATCGGGAGATTTAGCTCCTTTAGCAAATCTTTTTTTACCCTTACTTGGCTTAGGTGAAGTGTATTATAAAGGAACAAAATATCCTTCGAGCGAAGTTTTTGCTGAGTTAGGTTGGATGCCCATTGAGTTAAAATCAAAAGAAGGTTTAGCACTTTTAAATGGAACGCAATTTATGAGTGCTCATGCAGTATATTCATTATTAAAAACTTTCCGTTTGGTAAAATTTGCCGATATTGTTGGGGCTACTTCATTAGAAGCTTTCGATGGCAGGTTAGAACCTTTTACTGATTTGCTACATCAGATTCGTCCACACGAAGGACAAATCGAAACCGCAAAAAATATTCGAAATATTTTAAAGGGAAGTCAAATTATGGCTCAACCTAAAAAACATGTTCAGGATCCTTATTCATTCCGTTGCATACCACAGGTTCATGGTGCAACTAAAGATTCAGTCAAACATATTTCCAAGGTAGTTGAAATTGAAATAAATTCAGTTACCGATAATCCAACCGTATTTCCGGAAGAAGATTTGGTGCTTTCTGGTGGAAATTTTCATGGACAGCCTTTAGCCGTAAATTTAGATTATTTGGCCATTGTTGTTGCTGAATTAGGCAATATTTCAGAACGCAGAACCGCTCAATTGATTTTGGGATTGCGCGGGTTACCAGAGTTTTTGGTGGCTAATCCTGGATTAAATTCTGGGTTTATGATTCCGCAATATGCAGCTGCATCTGTAGTTAGTATGAATAAACAACTTTGTACACCTTGTAGTGTTGATTCTATCGTTTCATCAAACGGACAAGAAGATCATGTAAGCATGGGTGCAAATGCAGCTACAAAAGCTTTAAAAGTAGTTGAAAATGTGGAACGAGTGCTGGCTATTGAATTAATGAATGCGGCTCAAGGAGTTGACTTGCGAAAACCCTTACAACCTTCGCCATATATAGCTGATTTTGTAGGGCAATTCCGATTGTCAGTTCCATTTATTGACGAAGATAAAGTGATGTATAAAGAAATGGATGAAGCAGTTAAATTTCTACAACATGGTAAATTTGGAAATTTTAATTAAATTTTAATCAGTATTATATAATATAAAACGGTTGTCATTTTATGGCAACCGTTTTTTTTTATTGTTGTATCTTTAGAATGATAGAATGACGTTTACGTTAATAAGTTATGATAAAACAACAAGGTTATATTTTGATTTACGGTGCCACCGGATTGGTTGGGCAAGAACTAGTGCCTTTTTTGATAGAAAAGGGTCACAAAGTTGCGGTTTTAGCCCGAAATGTAACTAAGGCAAAACAATTATTTGGCACTGCTATAATTATTCTTTCCACTGAAGGGAATTATCAAAATATTTGTAGTGATACTGATTTTCATTATAAAGCAATTATAAATCTTGCCGGAGCTAATGTTGGTTCAAAATCGTGGACCAAAGAATATAAAAATGAAATAGTTAAAAGTAGAGTGCAATCTATTGAAGTTTTAAAAGCTTGTGTTGATCAAATGGTAGTAAAACCTAAGGTATGGGTTCAAGCTTCTGCAGTTGGGTATTACGGTGCAAATGTTATAAATGAAACAGATGAATTGGGCAAAAAAGGTGAGGGCTTTTTAGCAAATGTAGTTTCAATTTGGGAGGAAACGCTTGATATTTATAATTTGCCTGTAATGCGTAAAGTATTTTTACGATTAGGCATTGTAATGACCAAAAAAGGGGGTTTTTTGAAGCAAATGTTAAATGTTTCAAACCTAGGAGTTGTTGCTTTGCCTTATGTTGAAAATCAGAAATTGGCATGGATTCACATCCATGATTTAATTAATGTAATTCAAGAAAGCATTAGCAATATTAATTACACAGGAAAAGTAAATGTAGTTTCCCCAAAGCCTGCATCTTTGGATGAAATGAAAAATCAGTTACTTAAAAATTCAAGGGCATTTTTTAAAATTAGAGTCCCAAAATTCATTTTTAACTTAGTTATAGGATCAGTTAAAACCAAAGAAATGATTTTGGCTAATCAAAATATAGTTTCAAATGTATTGATTAATAATAATTTCAATTACCAGTTTGAAAACCTGAATTCTGTATTTGAAAGTGATTTGTAGCGTTGTGTTTCCTTAAAGATATTTTTGTTAAAATAAAATATTGTTTAAGCTTTGAACAAAAAACGTTAAACAATGTTTTTATGCAACAAGCTTTAAATTGAATGTAATGAAAAAATATATAGTATTACTTTTTTTAATAGTACCAGGTTTTTTGATGGCTCAAAAGGGAACCTTACAAGGCTTGCTTGTTAATGCTATTAATAATGAACCTGTTCCCTTTGCAAATGTGCTTATATATGGAACAGCCATTGGATCGGTTAGCGATTTAGATGGTAATTTTAAATTTTTTGGATTGGAACCCGGTTTTGTGCGAGTGCAAGTTTCATCCATTGGATTTGAAACTAAAGTATCTGATGAAATTCAGGTGACCAATGCAAAAACAAGATTTATAGAAATTAAAGTAGTGGAAAGCACAACGGATCTGGAGGAAGTAACAGTTAAGACATCGCAATTTAAGCGTAAGGAAGAAAGTCCTGTGTCGATGCGCAGTATTGGTATTGCTGAAATTGAAAAAAATCCGGGTGGTAATCGTGATATTAGCAAAGTAATTCAGTCATTACCTGGAGTGGCTGGTTCTGTCTCTTTTCGAAACGATATAATTGTTCGGGGTGGTGGACCCAGCGAAAATAGGTTTTATTTAGACGCTGTGGAAATTCCAAATTTAAATCACTTTGCAACTCAAGGTGCATCAGGCGGACCTGTTGGTATGATTAATGTTGATTTTATCAGGAATGTTGATTTTTATTCGGGGGCTTTTCCTGCAAACCGTGGAAATGCATTAAGTTCCGTGCTCGATTTTCAACAAATTGATGGAAATAAAGAGAAAATGAAATATAGAGCAACTATTGGAGCTTCCGATTTAGCTTTAACTTTAGATGGTCCTATCGGTGATAAAACCAGTTTGGTGTTTTCTGCTCGTCGTTCGTATTTGCAGTTTTTATTTCAAGTAATTGGATTGCCCTTTTTGCCTACATACAATGATGTTCAGTTTAAAATAAAATCGCACATCGACGAAAAAAATGAAATCACATTTATTGGTTTGGGAGCTTTAGACCAGTTTGAATTGAATTTAAAAGCCAATGAAACAGAAGAGCAACGTTACATTTTAGGATACTTGCCAGTTAATGAGCAGTGGAATTATACCGTGGGGGGTATTTACAAGCATTACCGAGAAAAAGGGTATCATACCTTGGTTTTAAGCCGCAATCATTTAAATAATTCTGCCTATAAATATTTGGATAATGATGAAACTACGCCTAAAATATTTGATTATAAATCAGATGAGGTTGAGACAAAACTAAGATATGAAAATACCATGCGAACCGAAAAGGGTTTTAAAATAAACTTTGGAGCTGGTATGGAATATGCGCAATATTTTAACGATACCTATCAACTTCGCTTTGTTAATAATGCTCCTGTAGCAATTGACTATGAAACAAATTTAGATTTGGTTAAATGGAGTGGTTTTGGTCAAGTGAGTAAAGGTATTTTTAATCAACGCTTAATTGTTTCATTGGGTTTACGAATGGATGCAAATAATTATTCGAGCGATATGAATAACTTGTTTGAGCAAATTTCACCAAGATTATCCTTAAGCTATCCTATAGGGGATAAATGGGCGGCGAATTTTAACACAGGTAAGTTTTATCAATTGCCTCCATATACAACGCTTGGTTATGGAGGACAAAATGGAGTGTTGGTAAATAAAGACAATGGTATAAAATATATCCAATCAGATCATTTAGTAGGAGGTTTAGAATATTTACCCAACGAGAAATCTAAAATTACCTTAGAAGGGTTTTATAAAAAGTATAATGATTATCCATTTTCAGTAAACGATGGTGTGGCAATATCCAGTAAAGGTAGTGATTTTGGCACTTTTGGAGATGAAGAGGTTACTCCAACAGGTGTTGGTCGATCTTACGGAATTGAGCTTTATATGCGCCACACAAGTTTATTTAAATTTAACACCATATTATCTTATACTTGGGTTACAAGTGAATTTGAAGATGCTACAGGTTCTTACATTCCAACAGCATGGGATAATAAACATTTATTTAACTTAACAGCTACTCGCAGTTTTAAAAATAATTGGGATTTTGGTTTTAAATATCGCTTTGCCGCTGGTGCTCCATATACTCCCGATGATTTAGTAAAATCAAGTTATATTTCGGCTTGGGATGCTCAGCAAAGAGCGTATCTTGATTATTCGCAATTTAATAGTGTGCGCTTAAATAATTTTACTCAGTTAGATGTGCGTGTAGATAAAAGTTTTTATTTCGACAACTGGTCGTTTATGGTGTATTTAGATATTCAGAATATTTTAGGTTCAAAAATAGACACCCCTGATATTTTAACTGTTGATACAGATGTAAATGGAGTTAAGGTTATTGACAATCCTGGTGACCCTATTGCAGATCAACGATATAAAATGCGTTTTATTGAAACCAATGGACAAGGCACTGTTTTGCCAACCATTGGAATTATGTTTGAATTTTAATTAGTAAAAGTTACTAGCCCTCGTAGGGTTTAAAACCTTACGAGGGCTCTAAATTTTAAAAATTATGAAGTATTTTAGAATAAATATTCTATTGGCTGCAGTAATTGTAATAGGAGTTATATTACAAAGTAGTTTTGAGCCTGATAAGAAAAAGAAAGCACCCAAAGAAAGCATTCAAGCAAATGTTAATGCAAATGGCACTATTTTGGAATTTATGCTTGTTGCAGGGAAAGAACACAATCATCCAACATTTGCATTTTGGATTGAGAATTTAGATGGAACATTTGTGCAGGAGCTATTTGTAACTAAATCATTATCGACTGGAATTTACGGTCATGGACAAAAAGTTGAAGGGGTTTGGGATACTGAGCCAGGAGAAGTCAGAAGGCCTGCCACTTTACCTTATTTTCTGCATAAACGTGGTGTAAAAGCTGAAGATGGCACCTATTTACCAACTCCTAAAAAACCAATTGTTGATGCATATACTGGAGCTACTCCTGCAGCTGACTTTGATTTGGAGGCAAAATCGAATGAAAAGTTGAGCGGGAAATATCGAATACTTTTTGAGCTAAACCAGTCTTGGGACTGGAATGAGTTTTGGAACAATACAAAACATATTGATGAACTTAATTATAAAACATCCTGTCAGCCAGCTCTAGTATATTCTGTGGTAATTGACTTTGACAATCCTATGGATTATTATGCTTTAAACCCAATGGGTCATAGCCATTATTCTGGAAAAACAGGAGAGTTATTTACAGATATATCTACTCTTACAACTGCCAAGCATATTTTTGATAAAATTGAAGTTAGGGTAAAAAAATAATAGTAATATTTATTGCCATCAATTTGGATCACCTTCATCCGTGATAGTTATTTTTGTTTTCTAATGCCGACATATCCTTTGGATGCTGTCATATTAGTGTTGCCTTATCACAAAAGCGTCGCAGAACTTTTGTCAATAAAAAACGAGACTAACAAAGCAAAAGGTTTTCCAATACTAGAGTTTTAGTAGTTCCAATGCCGATAGATCTTGCAGATGCTATCGGATAGGTGATAACTTTATCACGAAAGCATACTGAATATTTTTCATCGATAGCATATTGAGTTAACCATAGCGTTTATTAATAATGGAGTTTTTGTTTTCTAATGCTGACAGATCCTTTGGATGCTGTCAGATTGGTGTTGCCTTATCACGAAAGCATACGAAGTATCTTTCGTCGATAAAAAAAGATGTTAACAACAGCGTAGGTTTGCCCATGAAGTAAGGTGCTGCGCATGGTTTTTGCATGGTGTTGTCTTATCACGAAAGCGTCGCAGAACTTTTGTTGATAAAAAACGAGACTAACAATGGGAAAGGTTTTCCAATACTAAAGTTTTTGTTTTCTAATGCTGACAGATCCTTTGGATGCTGTCAGATTGGTGTTGCCTTATCACGAAAGCATACGAAGTATCTTTCGTCGATAAGCATACTAAGCTAATAATGTAGATGCTAAGCTAATTGGTTTTTCATCAATGCGGCAATATGCATTACATATTTACTAGTTGATAGAAAAAAACGTTATGCGAATTATAGGCTGTAAATTTATTTTGAAGTGTAACCCAGCCCGAAACTTCAGTTTTACTCTGTATTATGGTTAAAAATTATAGCAATTCATTACTATTTCCTGTCATATTATTGCAATCACCAATTCCTAAATAGTATATTTGTAATCTAAAAAATCTAGAACTGCAATTGATGAAGATACAGGAATTATTGGCATTAGTCGATGGTAAGGTTGTTACCAGTAGTGATTACAATTCATACGATATTGAATATGGTTTGGCATCCGATTTAATGAGTGATGTGCTCACGTTTGATGTGGAAAACTCAATTTTAATTACAGGTTTAGCAAACTTGCAAACTATTCGCACCTTGGAGATGTCAGATATTGAATGTGTAATTATTGCACGAAATAAGAAGGTAACTCCTGAAATGATTGAATTAGCTAATGAAAAACAAATTACAATTATTGATTCGCCTTACACTATTTTTAGAATTTCAGGTATACTTTATGAAAACGGCATAAAACCTTTATATTAATGATGCAGTTTGAATATAAAGTTGAGGGGGGTGATTTTACCAATGCTGGGAATGCATCAAGCGAGGTAAAAAAAATATTAAAAAAGCTCAATGTAAGTCCAAAAATTACCCGTAGGGTGGTAGTAGCTTTATATGAAGCAGAAGTAAATATTGTAGCTCATGCCTACCGAGGAGATATTATTGTTGAAATTGATACTGAAAAAATTAGAATTCAATTAAATGATGAAGGTCCGGGTATTGATAGTATTGAACAGGCTATGACTGAAGGATTTTCAACCGCATCAGAACAAGTTCGTGAAATGGGATTTGGAGCTGGAATGGGTTTGCCAAATATTAATAGAAATGCTGATGAATTGAATATTACTTCTGAAATAGGCAAGGGAACCAATTTGGAAATAATAACTTATTTAAATAAAGAGAATTAAAATGGATCAACCGTTTTTTTTTCATGCACTAAAAGTTGATGATAAAGCCTGTATTGGTTGTTCTCATTGTATGAATGCATGTCCTACTGAAGCAATTCGAATTTGGAATGGGAAAGCGGTAATTGATGATAATAAATGTGTAGATTGTGGGGAATGTTTTCGCGTTTGTCAGGTAAATGCTATTTATGTTGAGGATAATGACTTTGAACAAATCTATCGTTTTAAATACAGAGTAGCGTTATTCCCAGCAGTTTTTGTAGGTCAGTTTCCCGAAGAAATAAAGGTCAGTCAGATTTATTCAGAGTTGCATAAAATTGGTTTTACTCACTTGTTTGAGGTAGAGCGGGCGGTTGAAATATTGAATGAATCTATTGTGGATTATCAAGAAAATAAAGAAAATGAATTACCCATTATTTCATCTTTTTGCCCAGCAATTATCCGATTGATACAAGTTAAATTCCCATCGTTGGTTGATAATATTCTCCGACTGGGAACGCCTAGCGATATAGCAGCCCATTTTTATAAACAAAAACTAATCGATGAGGGTATTCCAGTTAATGAAATAGGAATTTTTTACATTACCCCATGTGCAGCTAAAATTGCCGCAATTAAAAATCCGGTTGGTGAAGAAAAATCAATTGTCGATGGGGCTATTAATTTAAATCGTTTATTCAATAAGGTTTATCGAAACATTAAACAAGCAACCGAAGATGTTTTAATATCGCAAGCTACGGAATTATTTAGTTATGAGGTTTTATGGACCCTTACTAAAGGAGAATCGTCAAGAGTAAAGGGCAGAGCTTTGGCTATTGATGGAATAAATAGCGTCATGGAATTTCTTGAAAAAGTAGAAAATAGGGAGGTTCATAATATTGATTATTTAGAATGCCGCGCTTGCAAAGAAGGCTGTGCAGGTGGAATTTTAAATCCTCAAAACAGGTTTTTAACCGTCGAACGCTTAAATAAAAGAGTTTCATTAAACTTAAAAAAGAATAAGCAATTTTCATCTTCAGGTATTGTGAATTACAAGGAATATTTGAATGAGAAAATGATTTTAGATAAGTTGGTTCCACGATCGATGATGATGTTGGATTCAGACATGGCTTTGGCCATGAAGAAAATGGTAAAAGCACAAAAAATTGAAGCCGAACTTCCTGGAATTGACTGTGGAGCTTGTGGAGCACCATCATGTAAAGCGTTGAGCGAAGATATTGTTAAGGGAGATGCAACACTTTCGCATTGTGTTTTTGTGCAAAATGTGCTCATGCAAAATGGCGAAATTAATATGGAAACGGCTTTTGCTATTATTGATAAAATTTGGGGTGAGCACAAAGTTGTAAAAGGATCGATAAAATCGGGTAAATAAAAAAGTACTGAAATGAAAATAAAGGATATAATTGAAAAGCTTGAGTTAAAAGTTATTGGCGGTGAAGCTGGACTTGAGAATGAAATAAGTGGAGCATATACCAGCGACTTATTAAGCGATGTTATGGGCAATATTGATGATGGAAATGTTTGGATTACTCTTCAAACTCATAAAAATGTAATGGCCATTGCTTCCTTACGCGAATCTAGTGCGGTTATCTTAGTAAAAGGACTACAACCTGATGTTGATATGCTTGAAAAAGCAAACGAAGAAGGCATTCCAGTTCTTGGAACCGAGTTGGAAACATTTGAAATATCAGGAAAATTGTATCAATTACTAAATCCATAACCAAGAGCCCTACGAGGGTTCAGAACTCTCGTAGGGCTTAAATACTTGAAAGATTTAAATCAAACTATGAATACATACCAAGCCGACCTACACATTCATACCATATTATCTCCTTGCGGCGATTTGCAAATGAGTCCTAAAAATATTATTGCAGAAGCTGCTAAAAAAGGTTTGGATATTATAGGGATAACAGATCATAATTCCACACGCCAATCTCGACTTATAAAAAAACTAGGTGAAAAAGAAGGAATTTTTGTTTTATGTGGCGCTGAGCTAACATCAAAAGAAGAAGCTCATTGTTTGGTTTTTATGCCCGATGATGAATCATTGGCTTTATTACAAGCTTTTTTAGATACTAATTTGCCAAATATTCAGAATGACGTAAATCAATTTGGGTATCAGGTTTGTGTGGATGAAAAGGAAAATATTGTATTTGAAGAGCCACGCTTATTAATATCGGCAATAAATAAATCAATAAAAGAGATTCAGGAGCTTACGTATTCTTTAGGTGGAATTTTTATTCCTGCCCATGTTAATCGCCCTAGGTATAGTATTATAAGTCAATTGGGCTTTATCCCCGACGATTTATTGGTAGATGCATTAGAACTATCGAGACATATTACTCGTGCAGAGTTTATTAAACAAAATCGTTATTTAGAAAAATACAATTTTATCAGTAATTCTGATGCACATTTTGTGAATGATGTTGGAGCCGTAAATACTCTACTGCAAATGGAGATGCGATCATTTGAAGAGCTGAAAATGGCTTTAAATGGGTTGGATGGTCGTAAAATAATTTATTAGTTTGTGACACTCTTTTGTTTTGAAAACAGGAAATAAATAAGCATGAAATTCCAGTAATAAATAAGTAACACAAAGTAAAAATATATTTAAAACAGTTTGTATAAATGAAAGATATAGCGGAACATATTTTAGATATTTCTCAAAACAGTATTTCTGCTGATTCCACATTTGTTGAAATTAAAATCCATCAATCGATCGCAGATAATAGCTATACCCTTATCATTATAGATAATGGTAAAGGAATGGATAAGAATACAGTTCAACGTGTAATTGACCCATTTTATACCTCCAGAACAACGCGCAAAGTTGGGCTCGGATTACCTTTGTTAAAACAAAATGCTGAAATAACGGGCGGTAATTTTTCTATTCAATCAAAAGTTGGCGAAGGCACTAAGGTGCAAGCCGAATTTATATTAGATAATATTGATAGAATTCCAGAAGGAGATGTCTCTGGCACGATCGTTTTGTTAGTTGTGATAAATCCAACATTAGATTTTAAATTTGAATACGCTACCGATCGTGGAAATTATATTTTTAATACCCGAGAAATTAAAGACATATTAGGAAATGTCCCCATAACAGATAATTCAGTGCGGAAGTATTTAATTGAAATGATTCAAGAAAATATCAAAGAGATTTGCTGATCATTATGGCTGTATTCTAACTGCAGATTGTGTTTTATTAAAATAAGGTTTTATTTGCAATCTTTAAACCTTCGTATGTGAAATTATAGAAAGCATGATAATCTTATTAGCTTATTAAATAATGATTTAGCAGAAGGTTTTTTTATCTGTAATGGCTGAAAGCCATAAATAATATAGCTTAGGGCAACGCCCTAAGTTGTTTATTGTTAATAACAAGCGATGCAAGCAAAAAATTAGTTTTTTATGAAATTATCTGCATGCATCGCCATCTTTAACATTAAATATCTCGGTGATTTAATTTAAAAACCAACTTTTTTCTGTGATCCGTTTTCACTATCATAAGTAATAAAATAACAATCACTCACAAATTAGAAAAGAGCCATCATTATTTAGAATGAATATAAATTTAGTGTTTTGTGAATACGTTTGCATGACAAATATATTTTATAGTTTAAAGCGTGCACTACTCTGGCATGGGTATCAATAAAGAAATAATTCTATGTTTATATTCTATAACATTATTTTTTAAAGAAATAATTCTTTATTAAAAACAAACATTATTAAATAGTTGCAAAACAAATGAATAAGTGATTTGCATGATGCGTGAAAACCAAAAAACATGATTTTATTCATACAAAAAGCCCCTTATCTAAAATCAATATAAATAACTGGTTTTTATTATCCTATCATAATTTTGTAACATTGCAAAGTAATTTATAACAAAGAACTTTTTAAGTAACTAAAACGATATAATTTATGGCAAAGGTTAAATCTTTAGCTGATTTGCAAAAACTTAAAGCAGATTTGCAGACTAAAGTTGATCTAAGAGAAAAAGGCGAAGGCGCTGAAAATCTGGTACAGATTAAGGTTGCTATGGCTACTTGTGGAATTGCTTCTGGAGCAAAACAAGTAATGGAATTTTTCATGGATGAACTTGAGAAAAGAAATATTGAAGCTGTTGTTACTCAAACAGGCTGTATGGGTTACTGCTATGCAGAACCTACTGTTGAGATAAAACTTCCAAATCAGGATCCTGTAGTTTTTGGTGATGTTGATATCAAAAAAGCAGATGAGATTATAGAGAAGTATGTGAAAACTGGGGAGCTTGTTAACGGCATAATACCTCAGAATTATAATACTATTGACGAATAAACGATTAGGAGGCAATTAGAATGAATAAATATAAAATGCATCTCCTTGTTTGCGGTGGAACAGGCTGTAAAGCTTCAGCAAGCGATGCTTTAGAAGATAAGTTAACCAAAGAGTTAGAAGAAAAATCTCTTCAAGATGAAGTTCAGGTTGTTAAAACCGGATGTTTTGGCTTTTGTGAAAAAGGACCTATTGTAAAGGTGCTTCCTGACAATACTTTTTATACTCAGGTGAAACCTGAAGATGCAAAAACAATTATTGAAGAGCATGTTATAAAAGGGCGTAAGGTTGAAAGATTACTTTACTTAGATCCGGAAACTAAAATGCATGTTACTGACTCTAAACACATGGGATTTTATAAAAAACAAATACGTGTTGCTTTACGTAACTGTGGTTTTATTAATCCTGAAAGTATTGAAGAAGCTATTGCACGTGATGGTTATGCTGCATTGGCAAAAGTGCTGACTGAAATGACCCCTGACCAAGCGATTCAAGAGATATTAGACTCAGGACTTCGCGGTCGTGGAGGAGGTGGTTTTCCAACAGGTTTAAAATGGAAACTTACGGCTAAGGAAAAAGCCGATCAAAAATATGTTGTTTGTAATGCAGATGAAGGTGACCCCGGTGCATTTATGGACCGTTCAATTCTCGAAGGCGATCCGCATTCAGTTATCGAAGCAATGGCTATCAATGGCTATTGTACTGGAGCTACAAAAGGTTTAATTTATATTCGTGCGGAATATCCTTTGGCTATTACGCGTTTAAAAATCGCCATTGATCAAGCACGTGAATTTGGTTTGTTAGGTAACGATATTTTGGGTTTAGGTTTCGATTTCGATCTTGAAATGCGTTATGGTGCAGGTGCTTTTGTATGTGGAGAAGAAACTGCTCTTATTCATTCTATGGAAGGTGAACGCGGTGAACCAACATTTAAACCACCATTCCCATCGGTTGAAGGTTATTTGAAAAAACCAACCAACGTAAACAACGTTGAAACATATGCCAACATTCCAGTTATTTTCTTAAAAGGAGCCAACTGGTTTAATAAAATTGGTACCGAAAAATCAAAAGGAACTAAAGTTTTTGCCTTAGCCGGTAAAATTAATAATGTGGGACTTATCGAAGTTCCAATGGGAACCACTTTACGTGAAGTAATTTACGAAATTGGTGGTGGAATAAAAGACGGAAAGAAATTTAAAGCAGTTCAAACTGGCGGACCTTCGGGAGGTTGTTTGACTGAAAAGCATTTAGATACTCCAATTGATTTTGATAACTTGATTGCTGTTGGTTCTATGATGGGATCGGGTGGTATGATTGTTATGGATGAAGATGATTGTATGGTTTCTATGGCTAAATTTTATTTGGAATTTACGGTTGAAGAATCATGCGGAAAATGCGCTCCATGTAGAATTGGAAACAAGCGCTTACATGAACAGTTAGAATTAATTACAAAAGGTATAGGTTCAAAAGCCGATCTTGAAAAACTAAGAGACCTTTGTAATGTAATAAAAGATACTTCACTATGTGGTTTGGGGCAAACTTCACCAAACCCTGTGCTTTCAACTATTGATAACTTCTATGATGAATATTTAGCGCACGTTGAAGATCAAAAATGTCCGGCAGGAGTTTGTAAGGATTTAATGCAATATGTGATTTCACATGACGAATGTGTGGGTTGTACAGCTTGTGCCAGAGTTTGCCCAGTTGGAGCAATTGCAGGTGAACGCAAAGGACCACATACTATTGATTCAGCAATCTGTATCAAATGTGGAGCTTGTATCGAGAAGTGTAAATTTAATGCAATTAGCATACAATAAAGGAGGAGATTGAATAATGGAATTTGTTAATTTAACTATAGATAATAAGTCCGTTAAGGTAGAAAAAGGAACAAGTATCTTAAAAGCTGCACGTTCAGTTGGTATCGAAATCCCTACCTTATGTTATATGAGCCTTGGCGACATGGATATTGAAAATAAGCCAGGTGGATGTAGAATTTGTGTTGTTGAAGTTGAGGGTAGAAGAAACCTCGCACCTTCGTGTGCCACTAATGTTGATGAAAACATGGTGGTTAAAACAAACACTATGCGTGTAATGAATGCACGTAGAACAGTTCTTGAATTAATTTTATCCGATCACCCTGCTGATTGTTTAATTTGTCCAAAATCTGGCAATTGCGAATTGCAAGATATGGCACATCAATTAGGGGTTCGTGAAATTCATTTTAAAGGAGCACAATCAACCTATCAGCCTGATTATTCACCATCAATTATTCGTGATCTTGATAAATGTATCATGTGTCGTAGATGCGAAACCATGTGTAATGACGTACAAACGGTTGGCGCACTTCATGCAATAAATCGTGGTTTTGAATCGGTTGTTGCACCTGCATTTGAAATGGATTTAGAAAAATCAACCTGTACCTATTGTGGTCAGTGTGTGGCAGTTTGTCCTACAGGAGCATTAACAGAGGTTGATCATACCAACGAAATAGTGAGAGCCTTAGCTGATCAAAGTAAAACCGTAGTTGTTCAAACTGCACCCGCAGTTAGAGCTGCTTTAGGTGAAGAATTTGGACAGGAACCGGGAACCTTGGTTACTGGAAAAATGGCCGCTGCTTTACGTCGCTTAGGATTCAATTATGTATTTGATACCGATTTTAGTGCCGACCTTACCATTATGGAAGAAGGTACAGAATTATTAGGTCGTTTAGGTAGGCATTTAGCTGGTGATAAAACAGTTAAACTTCCAATTTTAACATCATGTTGTCCGGCTTGGGTAAATTTTTTCGAAAAACAATTTCCCGATATGTTAGACATTCCATCAACAGCACGTTCTCCTCAGCAAATGTTTGGTGCTATTGCAAAAACATATTTTGCTGAAAAAATTGAAATCAAACGTGAAGATATGATTGTTGTTTCTGTGATGCCTTGTTTGGCTAAGAAATACGAATGTCAACGCGATGAGTTTAAAACTGATGATAATCCAGATGTAGATTTCTCAATTTCAACTCGCGAATTGGCTCAACTTATCAAACGTGCAAATATTGACTTCAATTCTTTACCTGATGAAGATTTCGATCATCCTTTGGGTGAGTCAACAGGTGCTGCTGTAATTTTTGGAACAACCGGTGGTGTTATTGAAGCTGCTTGTAGAACTGCCTACGAAGTTTATACAAAGAAAAAATTAGAAAAAGTTGACTTTGAAGAATTAAGAGGATTTGAAGGCATTCGTTCAGCTACTATCGATTTTGATGGCTTACCAATAAGTATTGGAATAGCTCATGGATTAGGAAATGCAAGAAAACTTCTTGAAGATATTCGCTCAGGAAAATCAAATTATCATGCTATTGAAGTAATGGCATGTCCAGGTGGATGTATTGGTGGTGGTGGTCAACCATTACACCATGGTGATTCTTCAATCTTGAAAAAACGTCAAATGGCAATTTATCAGGAAGATAAAAATAAACCTATTCGTAAATCGCATGAGAACCCATACATTACTAAATTGTATGAAGAATTCTTAGGTGAGCCTTTAAGCGAGAAAGCACATCATTTATTGCATACGCATTATTTCAATAAGAAAAAGAATATTGAATTAGAGTAGTAATAAATTCTTGTTGAACGAAAAAAAATAAAGATATGACCAGTGTAAAAATAAAACTAAATCCGGCTGAAGTAGCTAAGTTAAGAGAAGCTTGTGCTTCATTTAACAACGAAGCTGGCGAGTTGATTAATGTACTACACAAAGCACAAAGCATTTTTGGTTACTTGCCTGCCGAAGTTCAGGAAATTGTTGCTGAAGAACTAAATGTGGCAGTTGCTAAAGTTTATGGTGTAGTTACTTTCTACTCATTCTTTACCATGATACCAAAAGGGCAACACCCCATTTCAGTTTGTACCGGTACTGCATGTTACGTGCGTGGTGCCGACAAAGTGTTGGACGAATTTAAACGTCGTTTAAATATTCAAGTGGGTGAAACCGCAGCCGATGGTAAATTCTCATTAAGCTGTTTGCGTTGTGTAGGAGCTTGTGGATTAGCACCTGTGGTAATGGTAGGTGAAAAAGTTTACGGACGTGTTTCTCCTGATGGGGTAGCTGAAATTTTAGCAGAATACGAATAATACCGATTACTAATCAAAATGCGCTTTAAATATAACCTAAGTTGAGCGATTCGAACAAAGTGAAGAGGCGCTTTACTCAGGTATAACCCCGACCTAGGAATTGTTGGTTTTCACATTTTGAGTGAAACGAAAAGTATGAAAACCTTACAAGACCTCAGTCGATTGAGCAGATTTGCGATAGCGAATCGCTCAATTTGGGTA